>NZ_MEIH01000387.1:0-44160 GCF_001723155.1 Haladaptatus sp. W1 | reverse complement strand
CACGCCGACCACGACGAAGCGCACGGTCACGACGAACACGACGAACACGAGACTCACGCCCACGACGCTCACGACCATTCCAACCACCGTCATCCGCAGGAGGCCTACGGTATCTCGTCGGTCTCGTACCGAAGCCCCCGACCGCTTCACCCCGCTCGGTTTCACGACTTCTTCGAGTCGCTCCCGAACGGCATCGTCCGCGCCAAGGGAACGTTCTGGGTCGCCGGACGGGACGATGTGAAACTGGAGTACGGACAGGCCGGGGCCGCCGCCCGCGTGGAAGTCGCGGGGCCGTGGATCGCCAGCCTTCCCGAAATCGACCAGGACCTCTACCGGAGCAACCGCTCTGCGACCTACTGGGACGAGGAGTGGGGCGACCGCCGGACCCAACTCGTCTTCATCGGAAGCGACGTGGATGAGGCGGCCATCACCGCCGCACTCGACGACTGCGTGCTGACCGACGCGGAGATGGACGAGGACTGGGACACGTTCGACAACCCGTTCCCCGAGGACGAGGGCGAACTGTTGATAGTCGGCGAATAGTCGCGTTTCGGTGCCCCAGCGAGGCCTGTCACCGCGTCCCGCGGCTTCGCTCGTATCGTTAGCTTATAGCCCCTTCCCGCGCACGAATCGCATATGACTATCGAAAAACGAGGTGACGCCCACCTCATCACGCACGCGATGGCGAAGGACACCCTCTCGAAGATTCGGGACGAGGAGACCGAACAAGTCGGTTTCCGCAAGGGACTCGTAAAACTCGGCCGCATCTGTGGTTACGAAATCATCGACGGCGCGATGGACACCGAGTACGTCTCCATCGATACGCCGCTGACCGAGACGACGGGCGAGCGCGTCAAAGGGTTGGACGACGTGGTTATCATCAACGTGCTCCGCGCCGCGACGCCGTTCGTGGAGGGCCTGCTGAAGGCGTTCCCCCGCGCCAAACAGGGCGTCATCAGCGCCGGACGCGACGAGGAAGCCGGAATGAACGACGACGGCGAGTTCCCCATCACCATCGATTACGTCAAGCTCCCCGAAATCACGGAGGAGGATACCGTCATCGTCGCCGACCCGATGCTCGCTACGGGTAGTACCATGTGCGCCGTCCTCGACGAGGTGCTCAACGAGCAACCGAACCCTGAGAACTTCTTCGTCCTCTCGGCCGTCAGCGCACCCGACGGCCTGCTTCACGTCCACGACCAGTTCCCCGAGGCCGACCTGCTGACGGTCAGCATCGACGACCACCTGAACGACGACGGCTTCATCGTCCCCGGTCTGGGCGACGCTGGCGACCGCGCCTTCCGAACGACGTAACGTCCCGGTCGCGTCCTTTTACAGCAGAATTCGAAGCACCCCGATGGCTAACCCCGCGCCCACGAGGCCCGCCCCCCAGAGCGTCGAACTTCCGGGGGCGACGCCGATGAGAAACGAAACGATACCAGAGACGATGAGCGAGATGCTTGCGTGGCTTCGGAGCGACATGGTATTTCATCGGCGATAACCGTAAAAAACCGGCTGGCACAACACGAAAGCAGTTCAAATGGCATCCCGAACGCGGCGGACCGTCCGCCCCGAGCCATCACTCGTCGGCGTCGTTCTCGGCGAGGAGGTCGGAGGCCGAAAGCAGCGCCTCCATCTCGACGTCGGCGTCGGCCAGATTCTCGCGGCCGCCCTCCTCCCGGTCCACGACGACGAGGATTTTGTTCACGTCCGCACCCGCGTCGCGGAGGGCTTCCACCGCATCGACCGCGCTCTGTCCGGTCGTCACGATGTCTTCGAGGACGATGACCTCCTCGCCGTCGTCGAGTCGCCCCTCGATGAGGTTCGCCGTCCCGTACTCCTTCTGTTGCTTCCGCGCGATGACGTAGGGCGTCTCGGTCTCGACGCTCGTCACCGCGACGAGGGGAACCGCACCGAGGGCCACGCCCGCTAGCTTCGTCCCGTCCAGTCGCTCCGCGAACGCTTCCGCGATGAGCGACAGACAGTGCGGGTCCGTCTCGAAGAGGTATTTGTCCACGTAGTAGTCGCTCGTCCCGCCGTGGGAGAGTTCGAATTCGCCGTACTGGACGGCATCCGCCGCGCGCAAGGCCTCGATGAGTTCCTGATTCGCCATGTGCGAGTCGGGGTGGCGAGGCGGGTTAAAAGTAGTTCTTTGTCGCCGGTACCGCGGCGTTCTACCACGGTTCGTTCTTGAGTCCGAGGACGTACGCGATGACGTTCGTCACGATGTGCAGGAGGGGCGTCACCACGAGTACGACGACGACGACCGGCAGTTCGAACGTCTCGACCGTCCACCCCGGAGCGGCGAGCAGGGTGAGCAGGAGCGACATCACGACGAAATCGAGTTGGTCGATGCCGGGAAACGCCGCGCCGCGCTCCCGGCCGGTGCGCCGCTTCAGGAACGAGGCGGTCATGTCGCCGAGCATCGCACCCGCCGGCAGGGTGAAAACCACGATGGCGGGAAACGGGTCGGGAAGCGCGACGCCCAACGCGCCCGCCGCCGTCGGACGAATCGCGTTCAGTAGCAGGGCCAGTATCGCTCCGGCCAGAATTCCGGCCGCCGTCCCGCGCCACGTCTTCCCATCACCGAGAATGCGCTTGCCGTTCCACGTCCGTCCGCCGTCTATCGGCGTGCCGCCCCCGCGAGCACCGCGAAATTGTTCGGGACGTACGCGGGCAACATCGCCCACACCGCGACGGCCACGGTTTCGAACACGTCCGCACCGAGAAGATTCATATGGGGATAGATACCCTCCGGGTCTTAAGACCCAGCGGTCTGGGCCGGAATATATGCCGATGACTGTCACGGGTGCAATATACAATGATAAGACGCGGGAGTGTGAAAGAAGATGCATGATACCACCGATTGCCAGTCGGTTCGTCGCGGGTGAAACCCCGGCGGAAGCGCTCGAGTACACGCGGGATTTGAACCAACGCAACGTCAACGTCATCCTCAACCTTCTCGGCGAGCATTATCACGAGCGAGGACCGGCAGACGAGGACGCCGAGGTGTACCTTCGGTTGCTCGAAGACATCGAGCGCACCGACCTCTCGGCGTGCGTCTCGGTCAAACCCTCGCAGGTCGGCTTGGACGTCGGTACGCACGTCTACCGCGATAACATGGAGCGAATCGCGGACACGGCCGACGACACCTTCGTCTGGATCGACATGGAGGACCACACGACGACCGACGCGACCCTCGACCTGTTCGAACAACTCACCCTCGAACACGACGGCGGCGTCGGCGTCTGCGTCCAAGCGAACCTCAAGCGCACGAAGGACGACCTCGAACGACTCGCCGACCTCCCTGGCAAGGTCAGACTGGTCAAAGGTGCCTACGACGAACCCCCGGAAATCGCGTACAAGGAAAAAGAGCGCGTCAACGCGGCCTACCGGGAGTATCTCGAATTTATGTTTCAGGAGTTCGACGACGGTATCGCGGTCGGCAGCCACGACCCGGCGATGATAGAGTACGCGACGGAACTCCACGACGAGTACGGAACCGACTTCGAAATCCAGATGCTGATGGGCGTCCGCGAGGACGCACAGGAGGAACTGGCGGAGGAGTACGAAGTCTGGCAGTACGTCCCCTACGGCGACAAGTGGATGTCGTACTTCTATCGTCGCGTGATGGAGCGCAAGGAGAATCTCCTCTTCGCGGCCCGCGCCGTCCTCGGTAGGTAGCAAAATATTGCAACTAGTTTATATTCCTGCAACCAGACGCTACACCTAAATGTCTTCGTGGAAACGCGATGCCGGAAGCGGCCTCATCGTTTTAGCCCCCCTGTTGGTTACTGCGTACATCATCGCGTGGTTGTTCCTCAAAATCGCCGGGCTGCCGTTCTTGGAGGACCTGCCGAAATACGTCCTCTTCGGCGGACTGATCAAAATCCCCCCCGCCCTCATCCGCGTCGGTATCGTCCTCGCGGTATTCACCGCGCTTGTCTTCAGCATCGGATATCTCATGCGGACGACGCTCGGCAGCGTCGTCGAGAACGCCATCGACGGGACCATGAATCGAGTGCCCGGCCTTCGAATCGTGTACAACGCGTCGAAGATGGCCGCGGAAACCGCCCTCTCCGACACCAATCAACTCCAGAAACCCGTCAAAATCGAGACGTGGAACGGGCTTCGGATGACCGCCTTCAAAACCGGCAAGCAGGCCGAGGACGGCCGCGAACTTCTCTTTTTGCCGACCGCGCCGAACATCACCACCGGATTCGTCATCGAAGTCGAATCGGACGACATAACCGAAACCGACGAGAGCGTCGAAGACGCTTTGACCCGAATCCTCAGCGCCGGGTTCGGTGAGAGCGACCAGGAAGGGATTCCCATCAACGTCACCGACGAGACGGACGACCGCACGGAAACGCCGCCATCGACCTGAGTTCCCGCCCGCTGCTGACGAAACTATACCATCTTTTTGAGGCTTGCGCCGCTCTACTTCCGTATGAAATGTCCCGAATGCGGCGGCGAACGACGGACGTTCGCCGTTCCGTCCGAACTCCGTGCGGACGTCCCGGACCGACCGTCGTCGATTCTCCTCTGCACGCGGTGTCTCGCCTTCGAACCGGTGGAGAATCCGGACGTCGAACCGTCGAACTTCGCCATGATAAGCGACGACCTCCCGGACGAACCGGCCGCCGCCGCCGGGATGGTTCTCGCCACCGTGCTCCTCTCGTCGCTCGCGCTCTATCGGCAACACGTCGATGCGCTGTTCGACCGCGTCGAAGCGGCCGGAGTCGACCCCCTGCTCGTTCTCGACCGATTGGCCGCCGACCCGAACCTCGACCCGAATTTCGACATCGAATCGCGGCGACGGCAACTGCTCCAACTGCGCGATTGATTTCGAAAGTCCCCTCCCCGAACTACCGCGGAACCCTCAACTTTCATCTGGGAGTCGCACGATTACACTGACATGCCGAACGACTGCATCTTCTGTCAAATCGTCGCCGGAGACATCCCGAGCAAAACGGTCTACGAGGACGAAAGCGTCCTCGCCTTCCTCGACGTGAACCCGCTCGCGCCGGGTCACACGCTCGTCATCTCGAAGGACCACCACGAAACGCTGGACGACCTCCCGGACGACGCCGCGGCGGACCTGTTCTCGGTCCTGCACGACCTCACGCCCGCCGTCGAAACCGCGGTGGATGCCGACGCGAGCAACGTCGCGTTCAACAACGGCGAGGCTGCCGGACAGGAAGTCCCGCACGTTCACGGCCACATCATCCCCCGTTTCGACGGCGACGGCGGCCATCCGATTCACGCCATCGCGGGGGACCGTCCCGACCTCTCGGACGAGGAACTGGACGCGATTGCGGACGACATCCGCGACGGTCGATAACTGTATATTTTTATACCAGAACGAATCTATTTATATTCGAACACGTGAAACGAACTGCTGCACTCGTCGGTGCGACCGGCGGGGCCGGAACGACGCGCCTCTGTCTCGAAACCGCCGCCGTGCTCTCTCACGTCGGGCGCGACGTGGCGATTCTGGACGCCGCTTTCGCTACACAGGGGTTGGCGCGCCACGTTCCGGGCCGCATCGACACCGACATCACCGCACTGCTCACCGACGAGGACGATCTCGCTGACGCGCTCCTCGAACATCCGGTCGCAACCCCCGGACGGCTTTCGCTTTGTCCCGCGTACGCTCCCTTCGAGCGCCTCGCACGGGCGAAAACCGCAACTGCCGCAGAAGTCTTCGAGCGGCTCGTGGAACGAACCGCGGACGAGTTCGACCACGTTCTCATCGACACGCCGCCCGTCGCCGCGAATCAGGCCGTCGCTGCCGTCCACGCCGCGGACACGGTGACGTTGGTCGCACCGGTCTCCCGTCTCGGAGCCGACGCCGTACAGGGAATGCGCGGCCGCCTCGCCGACCTCGGAACGGACGCGGACACCGTTCTCGCCAATCGCGCGGACGGTGAGCATCCGCTGGAGGACACGGTACCGATTCCGACGAGCGACGAGACTGCCGTCGAAACGGTGTTCGACGTTTCGCTCGACGTCGAGTTTCCGGAGGAGCGGTTCTTGGATATCGACCCGGAGGAGTACCTTCCCGACGACTATCTGCCGGAGTCGCTTCGAAGCTGATTTTCCCTGCGTTTCGAAATTCGCTACAATAGGTCGCCCACGTCGCTCATCGTCTCCGCCAGCGCGTCTCGCTTTTCGACGGCAGCGTCCCCGTTCATCGCCAACGCGCTTTCGAGCACTTCGGTCGCACCGTCCAGCGGCTCGTGCGTTTCGATGAACGTCGCCAGCGCGAACTCGGTTTCGTTCGCGCCGGACAGCGCGAGCGCTTCGGACCGCGAGCAGTTCGCGGAGAGCCAGTCCTCGATAAGTTCGTGACCGATGGACGAAAGCGGCGAGATACCGCGCACACCCAGCAGGTGGAGCGTCTTCGCGGCCGTCATCGGTGCGACGCCTGCACAGCGGGCGCTTTCGCCGACCGAAGTCCCGGACGCGTGCGTCTCGACTATCGTTACCGCGGCGTCCGTTTCGCAGGGTAACGCGTCGCCGAACGGTGCGAGCCGTTCGCGGAGGTCCCGTCCGGTGTCGTCCACGGTTGCGACACCGTACTCTTGCTGTTCGGCCGTCACCTCCAATCCGGCCGCGATATCCGACAGCGCCATGTATTCAACTTCTCTTTCCACTGTCTTTAATCTTCTAGACAGGTATCAAAGTTGGTAATTGGACGACGGCTATAACGTACCGGTTACCGGTACGCTCGTCATTCGTAACACCGGCTTGTTTTCCGATTTCGGCGCTCGTTTAAATACCATCTCGGACGAAGTTTCAATTGTGATGAGTGCGATACAAACCTCAACCGAAACGTGTCCCGAATGCCGCGGTCGTGTCCGCACACGCGGCACCGAAGCAGTCTGTACCGAGTGCGGGTTGGTCGTCGCGGAAGATGGCTTGGACCGCGGCCCGGAGTGGCGGTCGTTCAGCGACGACGACACCAACCGTAAGCGAACTGGTGCACCACTGACGCGTTCGCGCCACGACCGCGGGTTGACGACCGAAATCGGCTACAAGAACAGCACCGTTCGACTCACGGGCCGGAAACGACGCCGCGTGATGCGGATGCGCCGCCAACACAACCGCGCCAGACTCTCGTCCAAGGCGGAACGAAATCGCGTGTACGGCTTCACCGAGATTCGCCGTCTCGTCGGCGCGCTTCAACTGCCCGAAAACGTCCGCGACCGGGCGTGCGTGCTGTTCGAATCCGCACAGTCGGAGGACCTCCTTCGCGGACGGTCGATAGAAGGATTCGCCGCGGCGGCGGTGTACGCCACTTGCCGGGCGTCGGCCGTCTCCCGAACGCTCGACGAAATCGTCGAACGCGCTCGTGCTGAACGCACCGAACTGACAGCCGCCTACGACGCAGTGAACCGCGAACTCGGCCTTCCCATCGGTCCCATCGACCCGCGCGAGTACCTTCCCCGGTTCGCCAGCCGACTCAACCTCTCGATGACGACCGAACGACGTGCCAAACGGTTCGTCGAACGGGCGGAGGAGAAAAATCTCGTCAGCGGCCGCAACCCCAGCGGCGTTGCCGCCGCGTGTCTCTACGCGGCGGCCCGCGACTGCGACGAACGCGTCACCCAACGCGCCGCCGCCGAAGTCGCCGACGTCACCCCTGTGACACTCCGCTCGACGTATCACGACCTGCAGGAGTAAACCGCCCGCCCGAGTTCCGAAAACTGTTCTCCCGCCTCGCTCTCCGGTGCCAGCGTCGCGACTGGACACCCGTTCCGCTGTGCGTCCGCAATCGTTGTCGATTCCGGTAGCGTCGTCACCGGTGCCCCGAGGGTCCGCTCCACGGTTTCGACCGGCGGGTCCTCGCGGACCCGATTCAGTACCACTCGACACAATCCCGCATCGAGTTGCCGCGCGAGCGCCTTCGTCCGCACCGCGTCCGCAAGCGCGAACGGCCGCGGAATCGTCACGAGGACGTAGCTGTCTGCCGCAACCAGTGGCAATCCCGCATCGGCCGCCATCCCCGCCGGGCAGTCGATGACCACGTAGTCGTACTCCGACGCAACCCGCTCTATCGCATCGACGAACTCGGTCACGTCACACGCCCGCGCACCGGCCAACGTGCGGCCGCACGGCAGCACCAGCACGTCTCCGACGCTCGAAACGGCTTCGAGCGCTTCCGCTCGTCCGGCGAGTACGTCGTGTAAATCGGGTCCGTGCGACCTCGGCAGGTCCGCCATTGCGAGGTCCGCGTCCACGACGACGCCGCCGAGTTCCCCCCGAGATTGAGCGCAACGGTCGATTTTCCGACGCCACCTTTCCCACCCGTAACGGCCACGATCATCTCGTTCTCCCGACCGCGTTCGATTTCCCCGTCGATTCGACCCGCTCTCGTACTCGTTGCACCCGGTTTGCAACCGCTTCGAGCGTCCGTTCGTCCGCCGCGATTCTCCGTCGCAACTCCTGTTCTTCCGCTTGCTCGGCGACCGTCCGTTTTTCCGGCCTACCGCTACCCATCTCTTCGCACTCTCTTTCTCCCATCTTTTTTCCTCCCCCTTCTCCCATCTCTCTCATCTCTCCCATCTCTCTCATCTCTCCCATCTCTCCGCCTCTCGTCTTTTTGTCCCCTGTCTCGTACCGCTCTATTCGCGTCTCGACGGCCGACAGCCACGATTTCACCGCATCGGGTATCTCCACCCGGTCGGGTGTCGGAACCGCGTCCACCGGTGGCCGGGCCTCTCCCAACGCTCGAACGACACCCGCGGTCGTCGGTTCGATGTCGAATCCGGCGGGAGAATCGTGCCGAGTCGCACCGCCGATCGACGATTCTTCCGTCTCCGGTGCTCGTTCGGTCCAGACGATTTCGGCGGGCGGCGAATGGGTTTCGTCGGCCGCAACCGCATAGCCGAGCGAGCGTCGTTCACCCGCGCTGACGACGCCCTCGAATCCCCCTTCGTCCCACCCCGCTTCCGCGAGTCCGTGCCGCCGCGGTGCTCGGAGTTCGCCGTCGAGTCGGTTCCCGACCCGAATCCTGACGGGCATCGCCGCAGAATTTTCGACCACCAGCGCGACCAACGTGACGGTCTCGACCGCCCCCGTCCGTTCGTCCGTCGTCCAGTGCAGTGTCACCATGCCCCGGGTTGGGCTCGTCTTCCGTCTTAAACCTGTAGCACGGGTGCGTTCAAGCAATCGACGGCGGCACCCGGCGTCTCGAATCGCTCACACGCCAGCACGACCGGTGCTCGAACCCGCGCCAAACGAGCGATTGCGAGCGCCACGGTTGTCGAATCGCCTTCGAACGTCCCCGGTTCCGGGACTCGTCCGCGACCCGGCACCGCTTCGACCGCCGCGACGAACCTCGCGTGCACCTGTCGAGCTAAATAGTCGCGCGCGGTTCGTTCGAGGTTCTCCTTCCGGTCACGCAGTCGTAACCGTCGCTCTCGGTCATTCCTCGCCGACCGTTGGCGTTTTCGCGCTGCTTCCAACGCTTGCTCCGCGGCGATTCGTTCCGTCTCCCTCTCGGCCAACTCCCGCGTTGCGCTCCGTAGTTTCGACTCGGCATCTTCTACGTTCCCTCCCGAGTCCCGGATTGCCTGCACCCTGCCACGGAGTGCCGCGACTTTCTCCCGAAGTTCCGTTTCCGACCCGCTCACCTCGGCCACGCGCCGCCGCTCCGAACGAACCGAAACCGCTTCCACGTCGAGCGACCGCAACGATTCCTCTAGTTTCGCTAGTTCCTCGTCCTGCGGTGCGTCCATCCCGAGCGACCGCGCGGCGGCGGCCACTGCCGAGCGGACACGAACGGACATCCCCGACTCGATATATCCCACGTACTCGTGAACCGGGTGCGGGTCGGCACACTCGATATCGAGCGCGCTCGATTCGGCGTCCGACCGAATCGCTGCGACGATATCTGCCGCCGCAACTGACTCCTCACGCAGGTCGATTGCGCGCCCCCGAAACATATTTTCTTGCTTTTTTACCTTCATAAATCCGCGTTTCGCATCGAATCCAGTGCCGGGTGGTCCGTCCCCACGGCGAACTTGTCGTAGGGCGTGCTCGGCCGTTCACGGTTCTCGTACGCTTTTGCGGCCTCCCGAACCGCATCCGGTACGTCACGGAACTCGTTCAGTGGTTCGGTGCGTTCGAGTTGCACGTCTGCTCCGTGTTTCTCGTAGAGACGAAGCGCGAGAAACGCACCCAGTTCCGTCTGCTGCAGCAAGGCGGCCCGTCCGAACCGTCGAACGACACACTCCTCGTGTGTCGTGCAGATGTTCCGAAGCGTCTGTCGGGCACCGCTGGAGTAGGTGATTATCAACAGCATAGACGTTCGTTCGAAACCGATGTATTTTAAAATTAATTACCGCGTTTTCACGTTCCACTCGTTCCCGTCGAACTCGGCAACAGCGTCGAACAGCGTTTTGAGGGTGTTGATAGTTTGTGAGTCGTGTGCTTCGGGGTCGAGATGGAAGTGTGCGGTCACGTCGGCGGTGGTAAAGCGTCCGGTGAGGACGTGCAGAAACTTGTAGACGGTCTGGACGTCCGAGTATTGGAGTAGCGCGGTCAACGAGTGGAAACACGCGACGGTTCGGTTGCCGTTTCCGTGCCACTGTTGTAACACTTCGCTGATTTTGATTCCGAGCCCCGTCAAATCGCCGGGATTCGAGAGCGTATCGACGACGGCATCCGTCGATGTCTCCTGCATCGGTGCCGATGTCGCCACCGACCGAACCGTCTCACCGACACTGATGAACCGCAAGTTCGCTGGCCGACCGTTCGCATGTGCGAGCCAATCTTGAATACACGCGTCCGGCGAGCGCGTAAACGTCACCCATAGTACGTTTTCCTCCGTTGGTGGTGAATCCGTCAACATACCGACGCACGCCTCGTCGGTTTCCGAACTCATAGAAGGCGAGAGAACGAGAACGCTAGATTCGCCGTCGAGAGCCGCCGAAGGACCGCTCATCTCGGTCGTCCCTCGGCGGTGTCGCACGTGCTCGCTGTGTCGTCCATCCCGTACCATCCCTCGTGTATCATTCAGCCACCTGCATTATTATGGGCTTGATAAATCCCGGAGGTTTTGTCGGGTCTGTCGCATTTGATACACCTACGCACGCTGTCGTTATATTTCTACTCTATTCCGGGCATGTTTATCTAGTTTTCCATCTCCAGAATTCTGTTATTTACTGACGTTTTTGACGTGAAATTCTACCGCTTCATCGCCGAGCAATTCGATGACCCGTCCACGCGCGGCCTCCGCCGACTCCGCGACGACGACGATACCTTCCGCCCGCTCATCTCCATATGCTCGATAGGCGAACAAGTCACGCTCGGTTTCGAACTCGGTGGCGTACGTCTGTAACACCGTCAACACTCGACGCTGTGTCTCTCGTAGCTCGTCCGCTCCCGACTCGAAGTCCGAGAGGGCGTCCTCGATGTTTCTGAGTGCGGAAATTCGGTCCATCTCAGGTGGTTCGAAGATGGTTTGTCGACGGCTCGTACACCTCGCCTTTCTGTTTCAGCTTGTCGATTTCGTGTTCGGCTTTCGAGGGGTCCGTGCCGATCTCGTCCGCTCGGTCGAGGACGACTTCTACGGGCGCACCGTCGTCGTACTCCTCCTCGATGTCTGCGATGAGTTGTTTGATGTTCTTGATGCGGTCTCGTTGGGACTTCGAGGTCCCCGTTTCCACCACGTCGGCGTCGAACTGTCCGGTCTCCGGGTCCACGCCGATGTCCTGTAGACACGACCGAACGATTTCGATAACGCGGTCCGCATCCTTCCGTTCGACCGTATCCGACAGTCGAACGCGAGCGCTCGCTTCGGCGAGACGAACGAGCGCCTCCAGCTTCCGGGCCGTGACCGGAATCGGGGCGTCCTCGTCCGTCCCCTTCGAGCGCAAATCGACGTAGAAATCACGAATCGCCTCGCGGGCTTCCTCGGTCATCGTCGGATAGACGTTCGATTTCGCGTAGGCGATGTACTTCCGGAGGAGTTCGGCGTCTATCGCCGGTGCCACCTCCTCCGTTTGGCTGTTGACTTGTTCTTCCGTGATGTTCGGCGCGTTGATTTCCGTCCGCTGCGTGTTCAACTCGCCCGCGAAGTTGGTCTGGAGGATGTGTTCTGCCAGTTGCGAGTCGTGATCCGGGTCCGGTTTGTCCGTCACGGTGAAAATGAGGTCGAATCGGGAGATGAGCGCGGGTTCGAGGTTGATCTGCTCGCCGATGGACTCGTACTGGTCGAATCGCCCGTACTTCGGGTTCGCCGCGCCGAGCAGCGAACAGCGGGACTTTAACGTCGCGTTGATCCCCGCTTTGCTCACGCTGATTTTCTGCTGTTCCAGCCCCTCGTGCATGGCGGACCGGTCCTCCGGACTCATCTTGTCCAGTTCGTCCACCGCCGCGATACCCTTGTCCGCGAGCACCAACGCACCCGCTTCGAGCGTCCACTGCTGCCCGTCGCCGAAGTCGTCGCGCACCGCCGCAGCCGTCAGCCCTGCGGAGGAGGACCCTTTCCCGGAGGTGTAGACGGACCGCGGCGCAATATGTTGTATATATGATAACATCTGGGACTTACCCGTACCCGGATCCCCGATCAGGAGCATGTGCAGGTCGCCGCGAATCCGCGACCCGTCCGGGAGATGTTTCGTCACGCCGGAGAACAACTGCAGAATCATCGCCAGTTTCTCCTGGTCGTAGCCGTAGATGGCCGGGGCGATGGAATCGACCATCTGTTCGTAGATGTTCCCCTCGTTCGAGAGTTCGATAATTTGCTCTTTATCCTCGTCCGTGATGTCCATGTCCTCGAACTCCTCGTCCTCGATTTCCACGGACACGCCCTCCATGTACACGTCGAAGACGGCGGATTTCTCCTGGCCGCTCCCTTGCTGTTCGAGGTGGAGGACGCCCGTCACGGTCACGTGGTCGCCGGGCGAGACGTGGCCGGTGATGTCGTCCTCGATGTGCACGTCGATACTCTGTGGCGTCTCGCCGCCGCGGAGTCCCTCGGGACTCTCCTGTACGCGGAGTTTCTGTGAGTCGATGAACTCCGACTGGTCGAAATTGATGCGGAACGGTCCCTGTCGCTCACAGCCCTGACACTCATGGGGTTCCTGAAAATCCCCGCCCGACTGCGGAATGTAGGTCAAGGTTCCACAGCGCTGACATTCGAACGCCGCCTCCTGAATCTTCGGTCGCACGCCGGTCGCCTTGCGGATGATCCCCTGCACGCTCACCATCGTGTTGACGTGCCGGGCACGGATCGCGCGGATATCCGTGTGCTCCGGCAGGTTCTGTAGACGGACGTGAGCCTGCCCAAGGCTCACGTCCACGGGGAGGTCGTATAGGCGGAGCGCCTCCTCAGCGTACTCCTGTAACTGCTGTGGTTGCGCGAGATAATCGTCCGCGATGTCCGCGTCGTACTGATACAGGTCGTTCCAGTTGATGTACAGCGACCGCTTTTCGTTCGGGTAGCTTTGGGCGAGCTCCCCGATTTCGTTTCGGTAATAGTTCCGATAGAACTGCTCGAACCTGTCTATCAGTTCCGTGTTTTCCGCGCGAGCCATTCATGGGTCATTGGTTCCCGATCAGGTAAGAACTTTCGCAAAGCGCCCAGACCCTCGCGCCACCGAACGCGATTCCCCGCTGCTTTCGATTTCCACCCACACGGTAGAATAAACGACTTGCACCTGCAACCACATCCCAGACATCCCCGTGAACGCAATACCCACAGGCATGTTCGGACCACTCGGACCACTCACGGTCGGCAAAAAGGCCGCGAAGGTCGGCTACCGGCGCTTCGGCAAAGCCGGTGCCGTTGCGTTCGGCATCGGTGCCGTCGGCGGCTACGTCGTGCTGAGAAAGAAAGTGAAGTCGATGATGAAGGGAGATACCGACGACAGTTCGTCGGATGACGGAACCGCAGAAGGCGGCGAAGCGGCGTAAGTTCTCTCCTTCGATTTTTGTTTGCACGCGCTGTATGCCGCTGACGCGTCGCTCGCGGTGCTCACGTCTTCGCCGTTCGCATCGAGGCGCTTGCGTCTCGTCTGATGCAAATCCTCGGAGAATCATTTTCGAATATCGTGTTCGCTCGCGTCGCTACGCGCCGCTCGTGGATTGATACTCGAAAATGGGATCGCTCGGATTTGAACCGAGGTTATCGGCACCCAAGGCCGAAAGGATACCAAGCTACCCCACGATCCCGTACACTTCAGTAGCGCACTCCCCGTGTAAAACGTTTCGTTTGGTCGGTACCCGTGTCACTCGTCCTCGCCGAACAGTTCGAGGTCCGCGACGATTTCGAACGGGTCCTTGTCTTTCTGGATACCGTCCAGAATCCGGAACGCCTCGTCCGGCGAGAGGAAGTGACTCGTGACGACGCGCCCGAGGTGCGTCGGCGAGAAGCCGTGGATGAACTCGTATTCGAGCAGTTTGCCGAGCGCGTGTTTCGTCGGCACGTCGCCTATCATCCGGTCGTTCAGGCGCTTCGCGGCCTTGCCGCCGACCGTGATGTTCGCCAGCGTCTCCTCGATGGCGGCGCTCTCGTCGTAGAGGGTTCGAACGTCCTCCATCTCGCCTTTGAGGAGTTTGAACGCCACCTCGTCCTCCGACATCTCCATGCTGTTGTGATAGCTGCCGTCGGGTTCGACGAGGACGTACACCTTCCCGCGGTCGTGGTAGTCGGGCCGACCCGCGCGACCGAGCATCTGGTGGAACTCCTGTACGGTCAGCCACTCGATGCCCATCGCCAGCGAGTCGAAGATGACCTGCGAGGCCGGGAAGTCAACTCCGGCGGCGAGTGCGGCGGTCGTCACGACCGCCGCGAGGTCCTGCTCGGCGAACATGCGTTCGACCTTCTTTCGCCGTCCGTAGTCCAACCCGGCGTGGTACGGCGCGGAGTTGTACTCCAGTTTTCTGGAAATTTCGTGACAGCGCCGCCGCGAGTTGGTGAAGATGATGGTCTGGCCGCGATACCCCTTCGAGGACTCGCGGTCGAACTCGCGTTTGACGAGTTTGTTCTCCGTCACGGGCTTTTCGTGCCCCTCGGCGAACGTGACGTGGCGTTCCAGCGCAACCGGGCGTTCCTCGAACTCCACGAGATTCGCCTCCAGCGACTGCGCCAAATCCTTCGGATTCCCGACGGTCGCGGAGAGATACACCCACTGTGCGCCGCCGTACTCGTTCCGCTGTTTGGCCCGCTCCTCGCAGTAGTATTTCAGCCGCGAGATGAGGCCGTCGAGGCGGTGGCCGCGCTCCTGTTCTTGCAGGGTGTGCACCTCGTCGATGACGACCGTTCCGATATCGCCCAAATCGCGCCCTGTCCTGAGCGCGTGGTCGATACCCTCGTAGGTCCCGACGATGATGTCCGCGTTCGGGTCGAAGTGATTGCCGTCGTCGCGGACCCGACTCGCACCGACGCGAATGGTGACGTTCGCGAGGTCGCCGTACTCTTCTTCGAAATCCTCGTGCTTCTGGTTCGCCAGCGCCACGAGGGGAACGAGAAAGAGCATCTTTCCCTTCCCGTTCAGCATGCGGTCCAGCCCCGTCATCTCGCCGACGAGCGTCTTCCCGGTCGCCGTCGCGCTGACGACGAGTTGGTCGTCGCCGTTGAGGAGACCGTTTTGCACCGCGAGGCTCTGGACGGGGAGCAGGGTATCGAACCGCGATTCAAGCAGATTCTGGATTCCGGGGTGCAGGCTCAGGGAATCCACTTGTTCCATCTCGACGTCCTTGACGTTCGCGCTGATTTCGTCAAACTTCGTCAGGTCGGGGTCGAGTCGCCCCTTGAGCAGGTTCGTGATTCGCTTCAAGTCCTGAACTTCCAGCAGGAGGTCTTCGAGTCGGTCCTGGGCGGCGCTCGTCAGGTTGCCCCTGAACGAGAGTTCGCGCTCCAGTTCCCGCGTCGCACAGTCGGGACAGATGTACTCGTCGCCCGTATCGATGGCCGTATCGCCGTTGATGGGCGAATACCGTCCCTTGTTGGCGCACAACCGACACGTCCGAACCGTTTTCGCGTCGAGTTGGTAGCCGTCGAGCATCTCCTTCAGCTCTTCGCGCGCTTCGGGCGAGGTCTGCTGCGAGATTCGAATCCGCTTCGCGTTCCGTGCGAGTTCGACGAACTCGTCGGGACTGCGCGGTTTCTCGCTCGACCCGTCCTTCAGCAGAAACCGTCCGGGTCGCGGTCCGGCGTCCGTCTCCTTCAGTTCGAGGATGGCACGGAACTGCCGCTCACCGCCCCGCTGGGCGGCCACCTGATAGCCCCTGTCCGTTTCGTGGCAGAAGAGCGTCTCCACCTGCTGGGCCTGCTTCGACACGGGACGTGCTACACACCGGAGCTATTTCAGCGATTCGAACGAGACGGCGGCGAATCGCCGCTTTTCGACCGTGGTGGGTGATGTCACCATCCGTGGAAAGCCGACGTTGAAAAACGGAAATATGGGCCTAAATCCTTCGAGCGGTCGTTATTCCGCCACTACCGCTCCGCAACCGGCACATAACAAAGCCGGTTCGACCGCTAGCGGTGGACAGCGCACGGTAGCGCTCATGGTGGCATAATGAAAGGCACGCAAGAAGAAGACCTTCCACGGCGCTTCGACGACAACGTTATCCTCGAAATCGAGGACGGGTCCGACCGAGACCGACCGCTCGTTCGAATCACCGATACCCGCGAAGACGCGGCGTGGGTTTCCTCGTCCATCGACTCCGTTGTCTCGCTCTCCGAGTGTCGTTAGACGAGCTGAATCTCGTCGTCTCCGTTCGGCACCGCACAGATGAACGCTCCCGGTTCGTCGCTCTCGTTTCGATACCAGTGAACCGTTCCCGCCGGAATCAACAGTGAATCGCCAGCGCTGACTTCGTACTCCTCGTCGCCGATGCCGACGACGTACTCGCCTTCGAGCACGAACTGCTCGTGTTCGACTTCGTTCGTGTGTTCGGGCACCGTCGCGCCGCGGTCGAGCGTGAATCGACGGATGGCGAAGTTCGGCGCGTCCTGTTCTTCGCCGATGAGAACCCCTTTCGCCATGCCGTCGGCCGCTCCGACGGCCTCGTATTCGATGTCGTCCGCGTTTCGTACGATTGGTTCGGACATACGTCCCCATTCGAAGGCGACGTGCTAAGGTTTTCCCACCGCTTCGAGTTCTTCGTTCGGGACGAACTCCCCGTCCGGCGTCACCCGCCCGGAACCGAGCGCGCAGTATTTCGCACCGACCCCCGCGACGATAGCGGTCCGCGCCGGATACAGCGGAACCCGACGTTCTTTGCCGCGTTGTAATCGTCGTTGGCCTCGCTGCCGCATTTCAGACATTCGAACCGGTTGTTCTCCACGTCCCGATTCTGCGGATGCGTGAACCCACACGACGTACAGCGCTGGCTCGTGTACTCGGGGTTCACCTGTACCACCGTGATATCCCGCTCGGCCGCCCGATACGCGACGAACGCGAACAATCGCTTGAACGCTTGCCCGTGGAACGGGGTCGCTTCCGTGAGCATCTCCTGTACGCCTTCGAGTTCGCCGAACGCGATGACGGAACAGCCGTGTCGCTCCGCTTCCGAGACGATTCCACCGGCGACTTCGTGGAGGATATTGCGGGTGAAATTCTCGATTCGTTCCCCGGCTTGCCGCAGCGTTCGTCGTGCGCTCCGGGTGTTCGTCTCGCGGAGGTCCTTGCGGAGGTCGGCGAACTCGGCGTGTCGGTGGGTGAGTTCCGCGCCGGAGAAAAAGCGGGCCGTGCTCGTCACGGCGAGGTTTTGGACGCCGAGCGAGACGCCGAGGACGGTGGCGTCTTCGGTCGGAAGGTCCACGTCCGGGCGCGGGCGTCGAAATCCGAGATGGAAGTGAAACTCGCCGTCACGGTAGTGCAGCGTGCTCTTCGCTGGCTCCCAGCGGTCGTCGTCCAGATACCGCGATTGGTAGCCGTGGTCGGGAAACACGAGACGACAGCGAACCCGGTCGCCGGTCGTCGTCAGGCTGATGTTCCGATGGTCGAACAGCGTTAGCGTGCGACTGTCGTAGACCACGGTCGGACTGGTGAACTCCGGTTTTGCCGCATCGTCGTCCCGTTCGAGGGCACGCTTTATCGCTTCGGCGGCGCGGTGCGTGGCGAGAACGGCGTGCTGGCTCCCGAGGCTGGTACGCTCGCGCAATTTCTCGTACGCCAGCTTTTGCACCTCGTTTCGGGTGTGACAGACCCCCCACGCGGCGTTGACCGCGATTTGGCACCCGCGTTTCCACTCGCGTACCATGGACAGCAGCCGCTCGTGGTCCTCGGCCTCCACCGCCAGGCGCGTCACCGCCGTCCGTCTGAAATATTCGGGACCGCTCACGCTATTTTCTCCCCAGAGCGCCCCCTTGAATACTTCGGGACGCCGCTCACCGCGACGGGGTTTAAGGCGACTCCGATGCTACAGCTAACCATGCGAAGCTTCAAAATCGGGAGCGTGCTCGGCATCCCGATAAAACTCGACCTCACTTTCCTGTTCATTCTGCCCGTGTTTGCGTGGCTCATCGGAACGCAGGTCGAACAATGGGTCCAGATAATGAACGACCTCTGGGGTCTCGGGTTAGACGCCGGTCCCCTCTCGTCGGGGATGATGCCGCTCTATCTCGGTGCCGCCGCTGCCATCGGATTGTTCGTCGGTGTCGTCCTCCACGAACTCGGTCACTCCGTCGTTTCGATGCACTTCGGCTTCCCCATCGACTCCATCACGCTGTGGATATTCGGCGGTATCGCTCGCCTCACCGACCAGCCGGAGGAGTGGTCCGAGGAACTCCTCATCGCCGTCGCGGGTCCCGTCGTCAGTATCGTCCTCGGCATTCTCTCGTTCGCCGTGCTCTTCGTCGTCCCGACGAACCTGCAGGCCGTTCGGTTCGTCTTCGGCTACCTCGCCCTGATGAACCTCGTCCTCGCCGCGTTCAACCTCCTCCCCGGCTTCCCGATGGACGGGGGGCGCGTCCTCCGAGCGCTCCTCGCCCGGACGCGCCCGTTCGCGCAAGCCACCCAGACCGCCGCCGAGGTCGGTAAAGTGTTCGCCATCCTCCTGGGGCTGTTCGGCCTCCTCGGCGGCAACTTGTTGCTCATCGGTATCGCCTTCTTCATCTACATCGGCGCGAGCAGCGAGGCCCAACAGTCGGTCCTCTCGGCGACCTTCCGAAACGTCCGCGTCCGGGACGTGATGACCGGTGCCGAGGACTTACACACCGTCTCGTCGGACATGTCCATCGCCGACCTCCTCGAAACCATGTTCCGACAGCGCCACACCGGCTATCCCGTAATCGACGACGGCGAACTCGTCGGCATGATAACGCTGGACGACGCCCGGAGCGTCAGGCAGGTTGAACGCGACGCCTACACCGTCCGGGAAGTGATGTCCACCGACGTCAAGACGATTCCCGCCGACGGCGACGCGATGGACGCGCTCGAAACGATTCAACAACACAACATCGGCCGTCTCCCGGTCATCGATGCCGACGGGAACGTCACGGGCATCATCTCCCGCACCGACCTGATGACGGCGTTCAACATCATCAACAGCAGCGGGCGCACGGAAGACGAACTCGCCCCGCACGAACAGCCGTCGTAAACAGGTCGCGATCCGCTGGTACCTCCGATTTTCCCAGTCGGTACCACCGACTTCCCAGTCGATACCTCCGATTTCGACCCGTCGAACCCGTTCGCCCTCGCGTTTATTCCCCTTCGTCGCGGAGTATCGAGTATGTGTGGCCGCCTCTCGCTCTTCGCACCGCAGGACGAACTCACCGACCGGTTCGACGCCGAACCGGTCCGTCCGCTTCGTCCGCGGTACAACGTCGCGCCCGGTCAGGAACATCCGGTCGTTCGCAACGACGCGCCCGAGGAGATTCGCTTCCCGACGTGGGGACTCGTCCCCCACTGGGCCGACGAGTTCGGCGGTGGGCACATCAACGCCCGCGCCGAGACGCTGGCCGACAAGCCGAGCTTTCGGGACGCCTACCGCGACCGCCGGTGTCTCGTCCTCGCGGACGGCTTCTACGACTGGAAGAAGACCCCGACGGGCAAACAGCCCTACCGGATGACCAGAACGGATGGCGAGCCGTTCGCCATGGCTGGCCTGTGGGAGCCGTGGCAAAACGGGGAGCGGAAAATCTCGTTCACCGTGGTCACCACCGAACCCAACGACGTCGTCGGCGAGATTCACCACCGGATGCCCGTCATCCTCGACCCCGACGAGGAGACGACGTGGCTCACGGGCGACGCGGACGAACGACGGGCCGTGCTCGACCCGTTCCCCGCGAGCGAAATGCGAGCCTATCCGGTTTCGACGAAAGTGAACAGCCCGGAAAACGATTCCCCCGAAATCGTCGCGGAAGTCGCCGCCGAAGAGGATACACAGACGGGACTCGGCGACTTCTCGTGAACGACGGCGGTTTTCGACCGGACTTCGGTAGACGGGAATCCGAACGTTTTCCCCGAGTTGCGTCCTTCACTCGTGCATGACCACCATCGACGAGAAGCGAGTCTACAGCGACCGGGAGGGAACGACGACGGTCTTCGTCGCCACCGAACTGGGCGTCGCTCGCGTCGAAGTCTCCGGTGACATCATCGGCGAGTTCTCGCTGGCCCACCGCTGTGCCGCCCGCGACATCGCCGCGACCGACGGACCCCTCGCCGTTGCGACCGACGAGGACGTGCTCAACGCGGCGTTTTCGCCGCTCGAATTCGGCCCCGCCGTCGCCGTCGGATTCGATGGCGACGACCTCCTCGCGGCGGGGGAGGACGGACGACTCGCGCGTTACGACGGTGAGTGGCACGAATTGGCGACGCTCGATGCCGTGCGAGCCATCGACGGCAATCTGGTCGCCACCGCCGAGGGCGTCTACCGCGTTTCGTCTGAAGGTGTGCAGCACGCCGGGTTGACCGACGTTCGGGACGTCTCCGCGGCGGGTGTCCCGCTCGCCGCGACCGCCGACGGTCTCTATCGACTCGGCAACGGCTGGATGGACGTCTTGGCGGGCGATTTCCGCGTCGTGAGCGCGACGGACGGGGATGCGTACGCCGCAACCCCCGACCAAGTGGTTTCCCGAGCGGGCGACGAGTGGACGGACGTTTCGCTTCCGGTCGATGACCCTATCGCGGACATCGCGTTCGGCGACGGCGTGTACGCCGCGACCGAATCCGGGACCGTTCTGGCGACCGTCGGAGACGGCTGGCGGAGTCGCCATCTCGGATTGACGGGCGTGACTGGGCTTTCCGTCCGCTAGTCCACGTCGAGTTCGTACAGCCCCCGATACCGCCGTCGAACGAGGCCGAGACGGGTGAGTTCGTGGAGCCTATTTTTCACCCATTCTTGCGTCACGTCGAGTTCTTGCGCGAGGTATGCGGGTATCGCTCTGCCTTCGGCGAGCAGATTCAAAATTCCCCGCTCGGTCGGCCTGAACTGGTCGTCGTCGAACGGGACGTCGAAGAGAACCGTCTCCGTATTTCGATACTTTTCGTGGTCCGTTTCTTCCCCCACCTGTAGCTCGTAGAGACCACGGTACGGCTTCCCGACGATATCGACATCGCGGAACCCGTCGAGAACCGACCGCGCCGTGTCCGCTCCGATAGCCAGTTCGCTACCGACGTACGCTGGCGTGCACCGACCTTCCGCGAGAAGATTCAGGACCCCCTTTTCCGCGGGGGTCAACTCGTTTTCGTCTACCGGAAGCGATGTCTCGATGCTCAACCGGGTTACCGAAACCATTGTGTGACACTACTATTTTATTGTATAAATAAAATAGTATATTAGAATATAGTGTATTCGGGTGTATATTTAGAATCGTGAACCGTTCTCGACGACTCCCGACCGACGCTTCCGTTTCCTTCCCGCCGCGCCCCAATCATCGGCGAGCGACGTTCGAAATAGGCGTGGTTGACGGGCGACTGTGAGGGCTTGACTGGGCACACGTGCCGACGAGTGAAAACCGGTTTAACCCGGCATATCCAGTGTCCGCGTATGATACTCAGTGGGTCCGCCTCGCAATCTCTGGCGGCCACTCTCGCCGACGAATCGAACGAACCACTCGGGTTCGTGGAGTACGAATCGTTCCCGGACGGCGAACTGCTCGCAACCGCTCCCGAATTCGAGGGTGGTCGTGCCGTCGTCGTCGCCTCGACCGTCTCTAGCGACGCCCACCTCGAACTGCTCCAACTGCAGGACGCCGCCCGCGAGTGGGGTGCCGAAGAAGTCGTCACCGTCCTCCCCTACATGGGCTACGCACGGCAGGACAGGGCGTTCGACCGCGGCCACCCCATCTCCGCCCGAGCGGTCGCTCGCGCCATCAGCACCGGAACCGACCGCGTGCTCACGGTCAACCCGCACGAGGAGGCCATCTGTGACTTCTTCGACGTTCCCGCCGAATCCATCGACGCCGCGGGTCGTCTCGCGGAACCCCTCCCGGACGACTTGACCGACCCCGTTTTCCTCTCCCCGGACGACGGCGCGCTCGACATCGCCGAGACGGTCCGTGACACGTACGGCGACGGCGTTATCGACTACTTCGAGAAGAAACGCATCTCCGGCTCCGAGGTCGAAATCACACCCAGCGATACCGACGTCACCGGCCGCGATGTGATCGTCACAGACGACATCATCGCCACCGGTTCGACCATGAGCGAGGCCGTTTCCCTCCTCCAGGAGCGCGACGTGGGCCGCGTCTTCGTCACCTGCGTCCACCCGATGCTCGCGCGGAACGCACGAACGAAACTCGCACAGGCGGGCGTCGAAGCGGTGTTCGGCACCGACACTATCGAGCGGGCGGTCAGTCAGGTGTCCGTCGGGCCGACGGTTGCCGACGCGTTGTAAATCCGCTCGCTCCGAACACACTCTCTAATTACGTCCTCCAATCACGTCCTCCCTTTTATTATGTGTCCGCCGAAGGGACGCGTATGTCAATCGCGAACCGTTCGATGCGAAAACTCGACTGCGGCGATGCGGTCGCCGGTGCGTGGCTTCTGTCGGGGAGCACGCGAGCGGCGGAGGTACTCTCCCGAACGTCGGTCGATTGGGTCGCTATCGACACCGAACACGCACCCCACTCGCCCGAACGCGTGGAAGCGCTCGTTCGAGCGGTCGAACCACACGCCACGCCCCTCGTGCGGCTTCCGTCCGTCGAAACGGCCGTTTCGGGCGGCGCGAAACACGCCCTCGACTCCGGCGCGAAAGGCGTCATCGTCCCCGGCGTGGAGACGCCCGAAGACGCGGACTCAGTCGTCCGAGCGACCCACTTCCCACCGGTCGGGGAGCGCGGCGTCGCTGGCACTACGCGGGCCAACACGTACGGCGAGGAGTTCGACGACTACGTGACCACGGCGAACGAGGAAACGCTCCTCACCGTCCAAATCGAATCGCCGTCGGCCGTCGAGCGAGTCGAGGAGATACTCGCAGTCGATGGCATCGACGTCGCGTTCATCGGCGAGAACGACTTGTCCGCGGCGTACGGCCATCCGGGCGAGAAGGACCATCCCGACGTGACGACGGCAGTCGAGCGAGTGTTCGAGGCGGCGAAAGCCAACGACGTGTATCCGGGAATCGCGGGACGGACACCGGAAATCAAATCCGAGCGAACCGAGCGCGGCTTTCGGTTCTTCCTCCTCGGTGCCGATTTGAGTTTCATGCGCACCGGCGTCGAGGATTTCCTGAACGATTCGTCGGCGTAACTACGTTCGACCTTTTTGGCACCTCTATCTTTCCGGTTACCTTCGACTTCCGCGGTCGGTTTCCCCGCTTTCGCCGACGGTAATCGCGGTCCAGCTTTCGCCACCGACGGAGCCGACGCGCCGCGACGATGTGACTACAGTAACTCCGTAATCTCTTCCGCCGACAGTTCGTCGCTCCAGTACAGTTCGCCGTCGATTTCGAACGGTGACCGCTCCATTGCGAAATATTCTTCCAATCGGTCCGGAGTGAACTCGAATGTTCCCACTTTGCCGGCCAAAAGATGATACCGGGATGCATTTTCTGCCGCGGTCTCCAAAATCGTACCTCGATGGGTGTCTCTCGTCGGATATATATCCACTTCGATTTTAAATATCTCCGAATCGATACCTTTGACCCGGATAACGGGAGTTACAATACTCTCACTTTGACACAGTGTTTTACTGCTGTCCCCGAGAGCTATATATATATATATATATATTTATTCTGTCAGTTTCACCCGATTTAGTACCGTTAGTGCGGTCTGGAGCTGAAACCCGATGCTCAGCAACTGAACGAGTGACCGATCGATGTCCGTCGCGGTCGTGTTGCTGACCTTGGAGAGGGTGGCGATACCCGCCGTCGAGCCACGCTCGATGAGTGCAGTTCCCTGTCTGTAAGAATTGCACGCGTTGAGCAGAAACGTCGTCGCGTTTACCTCGGAGAGACCCCTCACATCGAGATAGCCGTCCTCACACTGTATTCCGTCATCCGAAATATGGCCGATGTAGTGGAAAAAGTCGGACTGCTCGGTGAGGTGTTTTTCCAGCTCGGCTTTCGTCGTTCGGTGATGAACGGAGATGTCGAACCGTGGCAGTTCGCGGAGGTCGTAGTAGCGAACGACATCGCTTTCGTCCCGCATCGCGGTGTCGTTGCAGACGATAGTGACATCGATAGTTGGGGTAGATGCGTTCTCAGCCGTCTTATTTCGGGTCGCTTCCGCGTACAGCCCATCGTACGTCAACTTGCTCCACCGAAGCGGGTACCCCGGACCGACCCATGCACGCTCTATCGTGTCCGGTTCGCCCTTCAACTCGAATATCTCCGGTCGCGTCTTCGATTCGATGTCCGTACTGATGGGTGAATCCGTGACTCCGCCCCGATAAAATTCGTGCATTAGCTCCGGCGATTTCTCCGTCGCTTCGGATGGCAACCGTGCCGTCCGAACGAATGCGAGCTTGTTGGCCAAAAACGGGAGATACTCGACGTTGTGCTCGGACGGCACCATATCGACGGCGAGATGCCACGGCGAAATCGCGGGTTCGAGCGTCTCGAACGGCACACCGAGATACGCCGGGAGGCGCTCTGCTACCGGTGCGTCGAAGAGCGCATCCAAATCGATATCGAGTCGCGGTTCGACCACCTCCCGCTCGTGGAGCTGAACCGAATAGAACCCGTTCGTCCGCGTGAGACAATCGAGAAAGAACACCTGCCGAAGGACGCGTTCGACCGTCGCCTCGTAGCCATCGTCACCGTCCAACTCGTACTCGAAGCCATCGGCAACGAGGCGCGGCTGTTTTCCGGGAACGACCGACGAATTGAGATAGTAGGCGAGCGAGGTCGCCGGATAGAGATACTCCCGCTCCGGCGGAAGCACGAGCGTCGTCTCCGTCGCCGATGACGGTATCGAGGACGACACGTGGAACTCCTCGCCGCGTTCGATGAGCGGCGGATGTCCGCGGAGCGTCGGATACGACCGTTCCGGACTCGTGGTTTTCAACGCCGACCCGAACACCGACATCGCTCGCATGATGTCGTCGGCATCGTCGGTCACCGTGATGGTTCCTGGTGGCTTCTGCAACTGTGAGCGAGCGCCGATAACGATACGACGCTCACGCTCGAACGAGAACGTCGCCTCCGAATGGTTTCGCTCGAACGATACCGGCCCGGAAACTGAAAAGTACACTTTCATCGGCGCGTTGCTGATCTCGACTACGTAGTCGTCGCTCGGCAACCTCGCTTCGTCGCTATTTTCGCCGCTCTCGAAACGGAGCCGTCCGTCGAAATCCCGAACGAAGATGCCGCGACTCAACGGTATTTCGATGGCCGATGTCCGAATTTCGACCGCCGTTTCGACGGGGAAGTCGAGGTCGTCGACCGCCACGTCCGCCGGTGACACCCGCGTCGGCGTACGGACCGGGAATCGTGTCTTTTCGACCGGATCCGTGATTTCGATTCCCTTCGAATCCGAAAACGCTTCCAGTATCATGATTGTGAGAACCGTGTTCCGTTCTATAGCTCCGTCTGACGAACGTTGCTACTCACTTCTCGGTAATAGCTTTGGTCACTTCTCACCGTGAAATATCTCGAGCGAGAGGTGCATCGAACCGAGGAGCCGTCTGTGCGAATCCGACCGTTCCGCCCCCTCGTCGCTCGAATTTCGAGGCGGTTCGTGCCTCGCACCGTTCGCGGTTCGGTGTTCTACGCTTCCGCCAACGGCGAGATTGCAATCCAGCTTTTACTGCACTCGCTCACCGTCGTTCGCTCGCTGGTAAAAGCTGGACCAAAAGCGCATCGTACTCCCGGATGGTCGCACTTGCGCCCGCTCGCTGGGTTCACGGCTCCGTTCCGTCGCCGTTCACACCGCTCGCGGTCAGCGGCTTAGACTTCCGCTTCCGCCAACGGCGAGATGGCGATTTCCATCTCCACGCCTTCCACGTCCCACGTCTTGCGGTAGCCGTCCTCGACCTCGCCGACGCTCTCCGCGCGGACCTCCTCTTTCACGAGGTCCATGTGGCGCTCGACCAACTCGGCGACGCGCTCGTCACGCACGTCGAGTTCGAGGTCGATGGTCTCCTCGATGTCGAGGTCCTCTTCCTTTCGCATCTCTTGTACGCGGCGGATGACTTCGCGGGCGTAGCCCTCGCTCTCGATGTCCTCGGTGAGGGCGGTATCGACGTAGACGACGCCGAGGTCCGTCCCTTCGACGTCGAACGTCGCGCCGGACACGTCGTCGGGCGTCTTCGTGACGAACTCGACCATCTCGTCGTCGAGTTCCACGTCCTCGCCGAGCGCATCCGAAACCGCGTCTTCGAGCGCGGACAGGTCCTGTTCCGTGACGCGCGCCTCGTTGAGCGCGTTCATGACCTGCCCCGCGTCGCCGCCGAATGCGGGACCGAGGACGCTCATGTCCGCCTCGGCGCTGTAGGCGAGTTCGCCCCAGCCCTCGTCGGGCGAGACCAACTCGACCTCCCGGGCGTTCAGGCGGTCGGCCAGCAGGTTTCCGTGGTGTTCGACGGCGTGGACAACCGAATCGTCGCGCGCGTCCACGACGATTCGTGAGACGGGCCAGCGGAGCTTTCGCTCGGCCTGCTGGCGGGCGTTCGCACCCGCTTCCTCGACGGCGCGGAGGACGGCCACGTCCTCCTCCAACTGCTCGTCCTGCCAGAACTCGTCGGCTTCGGGCCAGTCGAGCATGTGGACACTCTCCTCGCCCTCGTCGCCCGTGAGGTTCTGGTAGATGTCCTCGCTCACGAACGGCGCGAACGGCGCGAGCAGGGCGACCAGTTCCTTCAGGACGTGGTAAAACGTCGCGTAGGCGGCCTGCTTGCTCGCGCTGTCGGCCTCGTCCCACATGCGCTCGCGGACGACTTGGATGTAGAACCGGGAGACGTCCTCGACCACGAAGTCGAGCAGCGTGCGGAGCGCCTTGTCCTGACGGAAGTCGTCCCAGTCCTCGGTCATCTCGGCCGTCACGGTCTGCAACCGCGACAGCAACCACTCGTCAACGAGTTCTGTCTCGGCATCCTGCACGTCCACCTCATCCGGGTCGAATCCATCGAGGCGCATGTACGGCAGCGGGAACCGGAACACGTTCCAGAGGATGTTCAGGCTCCGTTGCATGTTCTGCATCTCGTCCCACGAGAAGCGCATGTCCTCACCCTGCGGGTTCTGCGAGAGCAGGAACAGGCGCATCGGGTCCGCGCCGTGGCGCTCGATGGCCTCTTCGGGCGAGACGATGTTCCCGATGGATTTCGACATCTTGCGGCCATCCTCGGCGAGCGCCCAGCCGTGCATCAGCACTTCGTCGTACGGCACTTCGTCCAGTGCGGCAGTGCCCATACCGAGTTGCGACCAGAACCACCCGCGCGTCTGGTCGTGGGCCTCCATGATGAGGTCGGCGGGCCACAGTTCCTCGAAGTCGTCCGGGTTGCTCGGGTAGTCGAGCGTGCCCCACGACGCCACGGAGGAATCGAGCCACACGTCGAACACGTCCGGAACGCGGGTGTACGTCGTCCCGTCCTTCGTGATGGTCAGGTCGTCCACCGTCGGGCGGTGCAGGTCCACGTCTTCGGGGTCAACGTCCTGATCGACCGCCTCGGCGAGTTCCTCGCGCGTGCCGACGACGACCACGTCGTCCATGCTCCCATCCCAATTTTCGGGTGTCCAGATGGGTATCGGAACTCCCCAGTAGCGCTGACGCGAGACGTTCCAGTCCGGCGAGTTCTCCACGAAGTTGCGGAAGCGCTCGTCGCGGGCCTCCTGCGGATGCCACTCGCTGTCGTCGATGTTGTCGAGCAGTTCCTCCTTGATGTCCGTCACCGTGATGAACCACTGGTCGGTGACTATTTGGAGGATGCCGGTGTCAC
Organism: Haladaptatus sp. W1; assembly: GCF_001723155.1. Lineage (NCBI taxonomy): Archaea > Methanobacteriati > Methanobacteriota > Halobacteria > Halobacteriales > Haladaptataceae > Haladaptatus > Haladaptatus sp. W1. The sequence continues at coordinate 15,874 of NZ_MEIH01000387.1, read as the reverse complement.
ACCGCCAACAGTGGCCGTAGCTGTGGTGGACGGTGCCGGACGCGAGCAGGTGGCCGCTCGCTTCGAGGTCGGCCATGATATCCTCGTCCGCGTCCTTGACGAACTGCCCCTCGTACTTGCCCGCTTCCGGGCCGTACGTGCCGTCGCCGCCGACGGGGCAGAAGATGTCGAGACCGAGTTCTCGACCCCGGTTGAAGTCCTCCTCACCGTGTCCGGGCGCGGAGTGGACGAGTCCGGTACCGTCTCCCTCGACGTCCACGTAGTCGGCCTCGTAGACCTGTAGCGTCCCGTCGCCGCTCGGGTGGTTCGGCACCTCGTCGTCGAGCGGGTGTTCGTACTCCCAGCCGAGCATCTCCTCGCCGGTCAGTTCCGCGACGACCTCGTAGTCGTCGTAGCGACCTTCCTTCAGGACTTCCTCGACTTTCGGCGCGCCGACGTACAGCGTCTCTGTCTCGCCGTCTTTGGTCGCTCGAACTTCGGCGTAGGTCCCGTCAGCGTCCACTGCGATGAACGTGTTCGCCGGGACGGTCCACGGCGTCGTCGTCCACGCGACGAGGCTCCCCTCTTCGTCCTTTAACGGGAACTTCACGTATATCGACGGGTCGTCCACGTCCTCGTACTCGACTTCGTTGTTGGCGATGGCCGTCTCACAGCGCGGACACTGGCTGATGGAGCGCATGCCCTGCTCCACGAGTCCGCGTTCGTGGGCGCGCTGGAAGCCCCACCACGCCGCCTCCATGTACTCGGGGCTGAGCGTCTTGTACGGGTTGTCCCAGTCCATCCAGACGCCGAAGGACTTGAAGTCCTCGTCCATCGCGTCGAGTTGGTCGTTGGCGAACTCCTTGCACTCCTCGATGAAGTTCTCCATCCCGAACTCCTCGATGTCCTTCTTGTTCTCGAAGCCCAGTCGCTCCTCGACTTTCGTCTCGATGGGCAGGCCGTGCATGTCGTATCCCGGCCGGTCGGTCACGTCGTAGCCCTGCATCCGTTTGTAGCGGATGTAGGTGTCCTTCAGCGACTTGTTCCACGTGGTTCCCATGTGCGCCGCCCCGGAGGTGTACGGCGGCCCGTCCACGAAGAAGAACCGCTCTTCGCCCTCTCGCGCCTGCTTCGTCTTCTCGTAGGCGTTCACGTCGTCCCAGTATTCGAACACCCGGTCTTCCACCGAGTGCGGTTCGTACTGGTCGTCTACTTCGGCGAACCTGCTCATGTGCGATGTGAGTCCTTCCGGCAATAAAGTGGGTTCGGTTGTGCAGTCCGACCTGTACGTCCCGTCCGGCGAGGATTGATCCGCGAACGTCGTTCTTGACTTGACAGCTATCGTGAACGACGGCAGAAAATATTTGTATTCCAATGTGAACCGATGGTCATGCTACTCTTCGAGATAGTCGATCTCATTTTCATCCCCTTTCTGCTGGTGTTCGTCGTTGGAATCGTATCGTTTTCGTACTGGATGCGATGTGATGCAACCGCCCGCGGCAGTTCGTCCCCTTCCTATTGGGCAGTTTTGGGACCGATATTCTGGCCTGCCGCCCTCTACTACCTCCTCGTCGTTCGACGGGCGAACGAGCGACGATATCCGCCGACGCGATGGCAGGGTCTCGCGGGAATCGTCACTATCAGCTACGTCGGCGCGATGGTTCTCGGGTTTGTACTCGGCCCGCCCGACCCGTTCACCCAAGTCCTCTACACATCTGTCTACTTCCTGATTCTGCTTCCCTTCACGTATCTCCTCGTTTACCGACGCCGATACGGACGACTTCCGGAGATTGGATGAATCGGCCGTCTCGTATCTCGAACTTCGGTCGCGCCGTGCGACCGCAGAGTGAGAATCGGTACGGAAGTAATGGAACCTTACCCGCCCCGACCGTTCGCTACTAGCGACTGCGTTTATTCCTGTGCGTGTCGGAACCCGTACTCCCGGAACAACCGTCCTTCCGAGACGGCTTGCCGTCCAACAGGTGAGACACCATGTCAACCGACTTCGACGACCTTTCAAATCAGTTGGGACAGTCCATCGAGGAGTTCGACGAGAACTCCCGAACGAAACTTATGACGCGGATACAGCGGGCGCTGGCGCGACTCGAAGATGCCTTCGAATCGGCCGACACGTTCGAGGAAGTGTCGGAGGAAGCCGACTCCCTCTGGACCCTCCTCGACGAAGCGGCGGACGTGTTCGACGGCTTCGACGCCGACGCGTTCCTGAAGACCGTCGACATCGGGCAGTTGCCGAACGCGGTCGAACTCGAAAACGTCCCGGACGCAGTCGAGAGCGGGAACCCGCGGGACGCGCTCGACACGAAGGGACTCGTGAAGGCCATCAACTTCCGTGAGTTCTGGAGTTCCGAGGAGATGCAGGACCTATGGAAGGAGGGAACGGAATTGTCGGACGCGATTGGTTCCCTTTCAGGCGACGACTCGGACGACTCCGACGAGGGCGATTCGAACCTGGGCGATATGACCGGCGACACGGCCGAAATGGCCTCGAAGGCGACGGAGGGAAAACTCCAGTCCGAACTGGAGGAGAACGCCGAGCAGTTCCGAGAGCAAATCGACGACGCCCGCGACCGATTGAAGGACCAAATTGCCCAAAGCGAGTTGGGGTCCGGTGGCGAGCGGGGAGACGACAGTACCGGCGGCGGGCCGGGAGGTCGCCCGGACATGAAGGTCACGTTCTCGTACTCCACGATGCCGGACGACAGACCCGACATAGCGTTCAATCCTCACTACTCGACGATGCCGAAACGGGACGACTAAGTCAAAAGTCAGCAGAAACGGACCGACCGGTTTACACGCCGGTCGAGTAGCGGAGAATGCCAGCGACGCCGCCGAACGCGTTCATCAGTTGTTCACCCTTCTCGAAGTCGGTGCTGATGAACTTGGTCTCGGTGCCGCGCTGTTCGGCGATGTTCATGAGGAACTCGATGGCGTCCTCGCGCTCGGCCATCTCGGCCTCGGTTCCGTCCTCGCAGGTGTGTCCCGGGTCGCCCTTTCGGCGGTCGATGAACTCGTACTCCTCCTTGTCGCCGCACTCGAAGACGGCGACGTCCTTGCGGAGGTCCTCGGAGAGGAGCAGGCGGTCCACGGACCCCATGACGAGGTTCCGGCGCGTGGGTTCGAACCCGTAGGTCGCAAGGTCGCCCTCGTGGAGTTCGCGGAAGAACTCGTTCATCTCCCGCTTGTCCTTCATGACCTCCGCGTCGGCGAGCGTGTCCTCCGCCGCGTTCACGAGGTCGTACAGGCCGGACTCGTCGGTGTAAGCGATGTCGAACTTCCCGAGTACCTTCCCGTCGAGTTCGTGGTGGAGGTAGTCTCCGTCAAGGAACTCGTCTTTCGTCGGCGACGGACCGCCGACGAGGACGCCATCTATCTCGTGGCGTTTGGGGACGAACAGGTCGTCGGCCATCCCCGCGACCTCCTGATAGAAGTTGTCGATGGCTTCGAGGCGCAGTCGGTGGAAACGCTGGGCGGACTGACCACCTTTGCGCTGTTTGCCGGGGACGAGCGACGAGGCGGATTTGACCGGCTCGATCCGCTTGCCCTTCAGCCACCCGACGGTCGCCTCGCGTCGGTCGAGGACGATGAGACCGTACAGCCCCTTGTCGCCGAGCATCTCCTCCAGCGGTTCCGTGAGGAACTGGGAGTCACAGTGGTAGCGGAACGACTCCACCGGGTCCGGCGGGCTTTCGAGCACCTTCGTCACCATGTCGGTCTGGCCGCCGCCGGTGTCGATGGCTCCGCTGAAGATGACGATTCCCCGCTCCGGCGGGAAGGTGTCGTAGTAGCGCAGTCGGTCCTTGATGGACGTGAGCGCGTCCTGGACGTTGGTCCGCGTCTGCTTCGACTTGATGTTGCTCGCTTCGCTGTGCTCTTGGGTGACGTGCGCAACCACGTCGCTTATCTGCTTGTCCTCCGGGATGTAGATGGTGACGAGTTGGGTCCCCGAGCCTTCGTACTGCTTTAAGTCCTCGATGACCTTCTGGAACTCGTACTTTTTCCTGTCGGACTGTTCTCCGTCCTGCTGGCTCATTACTCCCTTCTAGCCGCTCCAACTGGTAAGTAACCTTTGACCTCGCTTGCGGCGTGTTAGCGCGATATTTCGCCGTCCCGAAGCTTCACGCCATCGCCGAAAGCAGGTCGTCGGTTTCGACGACCGCCGCGAACTCGCCGTCGAGGTGTGCGAGCGCGACGCGGTGGTTCGTCTCGGCTGATATTGCCGTTCCGTCGGGCGCTACTCGGTCGAAGGTCGCCGTCGCGTCCGAGACGAGGTACGGCCGGAAGCCGAGATTCTCCGCCATCCGCGTCGTGGTCGAAACGCAGTGGTCCGTGGTCAATCCGACGACGACGACCGTTTCGTACCCGCCGTCGCGGAGCCACGCCTCCAGTTCCGTCCCGATGAAGCCACTGTTGACGCGCTTTTCGAAGACCGTTTCGTCGTCGGTCGGTTCCAGCTCCGGGATGAACGCGAAGCCGCCGGAATCGCCGCGGAGCGGCGAGTTCTTCTCCGTCGAATTATGTCGAACGTGAACGACGGGGCGGTCCGCCTCACGCCACGCGTGGAGGAGTTCTTCCGCCCGTTCCTCGGCGTCGGGGTTGTTGCGCTCGCCCCACGCGGGGTCGGAAAACCCCTGCTGGAAGTCGATTGCCAGCAGTACGGCGTCGGTCGGGAGGTCGAAGTCGGACGTCATGCGTCGATGAGAATCGTGCTCTTCGGGTGTTCGCGGGTGGTTCGAATCGGGCACTCGTTCGGTGCCTGCTCCTCGTCCTCGGAAAACAGGTACTGGGGCCACTCGCGGTCGCCTTCGACGCCCCAGTCGCCGAGTTGTGCGTGCGGGCACGCGCCGTCGTACTCCTCCAGTCGCCCCTGAATGATTTCGCGGGCACGCTGGCCGCGCTCCGTGTCCGCCGTCACGCCCTCGAACAGGGCACGCGGCTGGAACGTGATTTCGAGGCCGACGGGACAGTAGCGGCTCTTCCTGTCCTCGTAAAACGGCGCGCGACACGTCGGAAACATCGGTTCGCCGTTGAAACAGAACTCCCACTCGTTGTCGTCCGGGTCGGTCGGAATCCCTTCGGGCCACGGTTCTGGGTCGTGGACGTGGAGGAACTGCAAAATGTGCCACATCGCCTCGTGATACTCCACTTCTGTGGCCGTCTCCGCCGACGGCTTGAAGAACACGGTCAGCGGCGCGCGTTCGCTGTGGTCCTCGTAGACTTCGTGGTACTCCACGATGGTTTCACCGAGCGAGAGCAGCGCGTCCTTGTCGGTCATCGACGGACAGAAGGTGTACAACGAGTCACCTTGCTGTTCTGTTTCGATGCCGAAGTAACACGGGAACGGGGTGTCGTTTCGCTCTCCGAGCAGGCCGTTCCGAAAGCTCTCGTAGTGTTCGACGCCCCAGTCCGGCACTACACCGGAGTCAACGCGACGCCTGATGGTGGTTTGGTCCATCAGAACGGCGATACCCGGTTCGTTCATGATGCGCCCTTAGGACCGATTCGTACTATCAGTTGTGACCCGCGATTTCCCTGCTGAACGGACTAACTTTATATACGTGCTGTTGTTCGGTTTGACACAACAACCATGACTGGGACAGTATTCGCGGTTGCAAGCGGGAAGGGAGGTGTGGGGAAGACGACGACCGCAATCAACCTCGGGGCGATGCTTGCGGCGGCGGACCACGAGGTGATCGTCGTGGACACGGACCTCGGGATGGCGAACGTCGGCGGCTACCTCGACTTCGAGGTGGACGGTGCGACGCTCCACGAAGTTCTCTCCGGCGACGCGGACGTCGAGGACGCGGTGTACCACGCGCCGGGTGACATCGACGTCCTTCCGAGCAGCACCGACATCTACACGTTCGCACAATCACAGACGGCACAGTTGCAGCGGGTCGTCGCCGACCTCACGGAAGACTACGAGTACGTCTTGCTCGACACCGGTGCCGGTATCAGCTACGACACCATCCTCCCGCTCTCGCTCGCGGACGAGGTGCTGCTCGTCACCACGCCCGACGTGGCCGCGGTGCGCGACACCGCCAAAACCGCGGAACTAACCGCCCGCGTCGAGGGAACGGTCGGCGGCGCCGTGCTCACCCAGCGCGGAAACGACATCCTGAACGCGGACAACGTGGAGGGAACGCTTGACGCCGAGGTCCTCACCGTCGTCCCGGACGACGAAACCGTTCCGATGGGAATCGACGCCGGTCGGCCGCTGGCCGCCTTCTCGCCGAACAGTCCCGCCGCGACGGCCTACCGCGAACTCGCGAATATCCTCACCGGAGAGATCGAAACCCCGGAACTGTCCGGCGAACCCAGCACCGCCGAGGCCGCCGTCCCATCGCTCGCCGACGCCGAATTCGAACTCGGAACCGCCCCCGATGAAGAGTCGTCGGCCGCGGCGTCGAATCCCGGCCCGGAAACGTCGTCGGAGGAGGCCGACGAAGCGACCCCGTGGAACGCGGACTCGTCGAAATCGGATCCGGCCAAACCGGACCCGCCGAGCGCGGAATCCGACCCTACTGCCGAATCCGACTCGGACGCGATGCCTGCTTCGCACGCTACATCCTCCTCTCCCGTTGCTCCCGTCTCGAACGACGACCCCGACACCGACTTCGAGCCACCGGTCGAACCCGACCTGAAGGCCGCCGAGTTGGGGATGGACGTTTCGACCGACAAACGCGAATCGTCATCCTCGGATTCCGGATCCGCCGCCGACTCTGACTCCCGTTCCGATTCTCGACCGGAACCCGCAGCGTCCGAGTCCGTCTCCGAATCCACGGCGTCCGATTCCGGACCCGAACCCACGGAATCGAGTCCCGAAACGTCCGCTCCCGAACCCGACCCTGTTCACGACCTCATCGACCGACGGGTCATCAAAACCGGCGACGACGCGGACGACTCCGAACCGTCCTCGGAACCGGCACCGCTCGAACCCGCGAACGGGGAGAACGGTCCCGCGGCGGACGACGCGACCCCGGCGGACCCTGTTGCCGCGGACACTACTACGGACGATTCCACCACGGCGGATTCCACCGCAACGGACCGGGACGGTTCGAACGAATTCGATACCGTTCTTTCCGACCACGATGAGACGCGAGCCGAAACGACGAGCGAGGACGCCGCGCAATCGTCGCCCGACCTACCGGACGAAATCGTCGAAGCCGAACCGAACGACGATGACGAGGTGGAGGCCGTCCCGTTTCAGGACGGGCCTGTTCGCCCGGACTTGAAAGACAACGCCGACGAGGACGAGGGTAACGAGGACGAGGACGCCAACGAGGAAACGAACGGCCTGTTCGGTCGAATCGGTTCCCTGTTCCGGTAGTCGCCTTTCGAATCCCGGTTATCCCCTCGTCCCGCGCGTGCTGTCCCTATCGTCTCGAATTCCTTCGTAACGCGGCCATTGACATCCTCCCGCGCCTGAAGACGTGGGAATCCCGAGTCAAGCGAATCGAAGATTCGCGTACCTCGCAAATCTCCGATTTGCTCAGCGTTGGGATATTAGGGTTTGCAGTCTACCACTTGTTCCCTCGGTGAGAATCCGTGGGACAAGTCGTGAAGGTAGACTCCGGGCTGTGCCAACCAGCCGGTACTCCTATCATTGTCCAACTTGGACGCGGACTCAGAGTTACTTTGGTTGCTGTCGAGGCGGATGTTCTCCGCCCCATTCACATCAGCGTTGAACGCCGCATCACACGACTCGCACACGTACAATCCGCGTTCGAAACGCTGACTGTCGTCTTCTGTACCACACACGCAACACGTCTTGCTCGTGTTCCGTTCTGAAACCTCTACGACTTCGAGACCCTCGAATTTCGCCTTGTATTCGAGGATATTGGTAAAGCGGTCGAATGCCCACCCGTGCAAGTCAAGGTTCCCGTGACGGCCCCAATTCTTTGAGTCGCCGTTCTCGTCCTCACGGACACCAGCGAGTTTCCCGATGTTGATACGGCCCACACCGCGTTCTACACATTTTTCTACGATATGCTTCGCTAAAGAGTGGAAGAAGTGGGTGCGGCGCTCCGACCACTTGTGATGCAGACGAGTGGCCTCAGACCCGCCTGAGTCGTCGCACTTGGCAATCTCTTTCGGGAAGTAGTATCCATCCTGTTTCAAGCGATTGCCGGGGTACAAGTCGGCTTCCTCGGTACTGTATGCGACCGCCGCAAAGTTACAGATACCGAGGTCGATACCAGCAGTCTCGTTGCCGGGAGTGTCGGGAGTCTCGATTTCGTGCTTGCACACAAGGTGAAGTTCCCACCGCTGTTTCGACTTGCTGTAGACGGCTCGAACCTGTTGCAGATTTTCAACCGTGATTTCGGGACGAGTCTCGTATTCAACGAGGATGTAGTCCCAGTCTCTCGGGTGGTCTTTGTGATCCGCACCTTTTGAGAGCCTGACGCGGTTGTGTTTGGTGTCGTGACGGATGCCTTTTTGTTTCCACGTCACTGTAGAGCGTGGATGTTCTTCGTGGACGCGGTTTCCATCGTCGTCGTAGTAGTTTTTCTTGCGGTAGCCGGGCGGGTTCGCACGAGAGTCGTTCTTGCGTTTACCGTACCATGAGTTGAAGGCTTCAGCGAGTTCCTCCAGAACGCGCTGACTGGACTGAGAATGCAGTTCCTTGTATTTTGGATGGCCTTTCAACTCGCTTTTCAATTCCGAATCGTCGGGAATCTCGCCCGTGTCATCCCACACTTGGCGGGAGTGGTAGTTCGCAACGTTCCACAGTTTCGACGCACTCCATCCATGCAGGTCGAGCATCCGGCCCACTTGTGAGTGGTTACGGATTTTTGCTCGGTAAGTGCGGTGGATGTGCATCCGTGAAACGCTTCCATAACCGGTTATGTAGCGTTCTATTGTAAAAGCTTGGATTAGAGCGTGGAATATCCAACCGTGCCATCGAATGCTGGATGGTGTAGAATATTGTCGGATTCATCCTGACCCTAAAGGGTCAGGTATTCTCCTTGATTCCGTATAATCAAGTAGCTAGCAGTGGTTCCTAGTACGAAATGGCGGATGGTAATTCAGTTCCGTTCTGGTGGATCGCCCTGTTCCTGCTCATCGCGCTCGGATTGGCGTACGCCGGAATACTGTACATCGGCGGAAGCCTCTCCGGGGCGGCGGGGTTCATTCGCGTCGATTCGTTGTTAGCTGCCGCTCCGGCGGTTCGAACCAGCTACCTGACTCCGTGACGCCCCACGATGTCGGTCGCCGACGGACGCTCTCCTTTTCCTGTTCCATTCGCCCTCACTCGATACTCATTTGAAGACGTGATTCATATTTGAAAATTGCATATGCGAGGTTCCCCCACGAACCGTCGGCGGTTTCTACTGGGCGCTCTCGGTGGCATCGCGGTGCACTCTCGGGATGTTCTCTGCTGCGCGACCCGAAACCGGCGGTCGTTCTGGAATCCGTTTCCGTCCGCAACCTCGACGATGAAGCGCATACCATCGAGGCGGAAGTCATCCGAAACGAGAAGACGATTGCGAGGAAGACGGTCCACGTTACAGCGATGAAATCGGAGCGTCATCCGGCGAGCGGCACGCTCGGCCTCGTCGCGGACGACTTGACAAGCGAGCCAGCGGTGTACGAACTGCGTACGAAATTGGTACAGGAAGGGACGTGGAACGTGGTGTCGGCGAAACCGAAGGGTAGCGAAAAGCGCGTTCGCTACGAGATTCGAATCACCGAGTCGGGCAGTCTCGAAGTGTGGTCCTCCTTTTCACCACGGTGAGAGCACCACAGCCGTCGTCGCCTACATCGACTCCGGCGCTTCGATGCCGATGACGCCCAACGCGTTCGAGATGGTGTGCTTCGCGGCGGCGACCAACGCGAGCCGCGCGTCGCGGACCTCCTCGTCCTCGGCGGTCAGGACCGGACACTCGCGGTAGAACGCGTTGAACGTCTCCGCGAACTCGCGGGTGTAGGTGGCGACCGCGTGCGGTTCGAGGTCTTCCGCGGCCTCCTCGATAACGTTCGGGAAGCGAGCGATGACCTCGATGAGGTCCCGCTCGGATTTGGAATCGAGGACGGACGGGTCAATTTCCGCCGGAATTTCGCCTCCTGCTCGCGGTTCATCACCGCTCGCTGTATCCGAGGTGCGGAGCACCTCGCCCGCCTCGTCGATGATGCCACAACAGCGCGCGTGGACGTACTGGACGTAGGGGGCGCTCTGGGCCTCGAAATCCAGCGCGCGCTCCCACTCGAACGTGATCGTCTTCGTCGGCTGTTTCGAGATGATGTCGTAGCGGACCGCGCCGATGCCGACCTGTCGCGCGATGCGGTCTACGTCCGCCTCGGTGAGGTCGTCGTCGCGGATGCGGTCGTCCATCCGACTCTCGACTTCCTCGCGGGCGCGTTTCTCGGCCTCGTCGAGCAGGTCGTCCATGTCGATGCCCGTCCCTTCACGCGTGCTCATGCCACCTTCGGGGAGGTTGACCCACGAGTAGTGGAACGAGGTCAGTTTGTCCGTGTCGTTCCCGAGGATTTCGAGGGCTTGAGCGAGTTGGTCGGCCTGTAGCTTGTGGTCCTCGCCGATGACCGTCACGGCGCGGTCGTAGTTGTCGAGTTTCCACTCGTGGTGGGCCAAGTCGCGGGTCGTATAGAGGCTCGTCCCGTCCGAACGGAGGAAGACGAGGTTCTTCTCGAAGCCGAACTCCGAGAGGTCGAGTTGCCACGCGTCCTCCTCGTAGACGGCGTGTTCGTCCTCTTTGAGGCGCGACACCACGTCGTCGGTGCTGCCGTCGAACATGAACTGCGTCTCTTTGACGAACTCGTCGAACTCGGCAGGGAGGCGGTCCAGCGTGACGCGCATGCCGGAGAGGACGGTATCGACGACTTCGCTGACGCGCTCGTAGGTCTCCTCGTCGTTCTCTTCGAGGCCTTGCAGGATTGCCGCGATTTTCGTCTCGGCCTCGTCCGCGTCCTCCGGGTCGGCCTCTTCGAGGTAGGCGTTCCCCTTGCGGTAGTAGCGCACGAGGTCGTAGTCGGCGCGTTCGCGCTCGGGTTTCGGTAGGTCCTCCTCGTCGAACGTCTCGTAGGCCCAGGTGAACACCGCGATTTGGCGACCCGCGTCGTTGACGTAGTAGTGACGGTCCACGTCGTTGCCAGCGAAGTCCAGAATGCGCGCGATGGCGTCCCCCGTAATCGGGTTCCGTGCACGCCCGACGTGCACCGGACCGGTCGGATTCGCGCTCGTGTGCTCGACCACGACGTTCTCGCCGGTGGGTTCGAGACGGCCGTACTCCTCGTCCTGTGCCGTTTCGACAGTCTCGTCGTAGTAGGCGTCGCTGGGGAGGAAGTTGACGTACGGCCCCTGTCCCACCGCGGCCGCGATGTGGTCGTAGCCGTCGGCGTCGATTTCGTCCGCGATGTCGGCCGCGATTTTCGGTGGCGGTGCGCCGACTTCCCCGGCGAGTCGGAACGCCGCGCTGGAAGCGAGTACGGCGTCCACGCCCTCCGGGGGCGTCTCGATTCCGAGGTCGTCGGTCGGAAGGTCGAGGGCGGAAAGCGCCGCGAGAAGGGCGTCCTCGACTTCTTCCCTGAACGTCAGGAACATACCAGTCCGTTCCGGGGCGGTCGGTAAAGGGGTTTCTGAACAACTCCGGTCGCGGTCCGGACGCCCTACGTCGCCACGCGACGCAACCGCTCGCCGAGCGAATCGACCCAGAGCACGGCCAACCCGAACCAGTAGGCGACCATCACCGCGGTTCCGACGAACAGCATCAACAACAGCCCACCCGGAAGCACCGCCGCGACGACCAGCACGCCGATGGAAACCTCACGCCAACGCCGCCGCATCGTCCGGTAGGAAACGACGTCGCCGTAATGGAACAACAGCATCGTCACCGGAATTTCGGCCAGCAGTCCGACCCCGACGGTCAGCGCGAACACCAACCAGAAGAACGCCCCCGTGCGGTAGGCGATTATCATGTCCGCGGCGCGGGCGTCGGCCACGAGATAGGACATGACTTCCGGCGCGACGTAGCGGTAGCCGACGAAACTCCCGCCGAACAGCCCCACCGCCAGCGCGCCGCCCCAAACGAGGAACACGTTTCGGTCGGCATGCGCGTCCAGTCGAGTTTCGACGGCGGGCCACGCGTAGTACAGCACCAGCGGCATCACCGCCACCGCACCCGCGATGAGGCTCACCTTCATCTCGAACGCGAGGGCTTCGACCGGATGCAGGAGGACGATGTTCAACGCCTCGGGATTCACGCCTTCGGGAAGCTTCGTCAGGAAATCCCGCTTTATCGCGCCGATGCCGCCCCCGTAGAGGAACGTGAACGTCAGCGCGACGACGGACATGAACACCCCCGCGAGGCGGAACGATTTGCTCCGAAGGCTTCCGAGGACGAACCGCAGGTCGTAGTAGTAGCCGCCGATGTCGTCCTCGGTTTTCTCCTCTTCCGTGAACACCGACGCCATCCGGGCCGCGGTTCCCTCCACCGCAGTCGTCAGGCCGTTCCCGTCGTCGACTTCGCTTTCGGGGGTTCGTTCCTCCGCTTCGTCGTCCCCGTTTTCGTTCGCGGCGTCGAAGCGGTCGAGGATGGCCGCCGCTCGCTCGTGGTCGCCCGAATCGAGCGCCGTATCCGCCAGTTCGAGCGCCTCGTGTTTCGCGAGCGAATCGAACGTTTCGGGCGGCGCGGAGCGAATCGCGGACGCGTCGAGGGACGAAAGGTCGATTTCACCCGGACGGTCTACCCCGATGCCGGTTCGACTCCCGCCGCTCCCGCGGTCCACGAGTCGCGCACAGCCGAGTCCCACGAAGTAGAGCGTCGTCATCGGTATCGCCACGAGCGACATGGAAAACGGATCCGGTGAGCCGTTCACCATCGAACTGATAACGACGATGCCGAAGACGGCGTAGCGCCATCGGTCACGGAACAGGTCGTAGGGAACGACGTCGGCGTACACCAGTCCGCCCATGAGCAACGGCAGTTCGGCGGTGAACCCCAACACGATAGTCAGTAGGAGCACGAACTGCGTCCACTCCACGATGGAGTAGGTGGGTTTGAAACCGGACCGAATCGCGTTGTCGACGAGGAAATCGAACAGCAACGGGAGGAAGACGAGGTACGCGTAGGCCACGCCGCCGCCGAACAGGACGACTACCAGACCCGTGACCAGCAGTCGCGTCCGTCTCGTTCCCGGGATCGAGAGGTCCCCACCTCGCTCCGTCCGCCGCGTTCGATAGAGGAGGAAGACCGCGGCCATCAGCAGGCCAGCGATGAGTCCTAGCTTCGCCTGTAGCAGGACGACATCGAACGGCGTCACCGCGACGACGACGGCTTTCGACTCCAGCAGCCGCCGCGCCAACGCGGGCCATATCCAGTAGCGAAGCGCGTAGAACGTCGCCAGAAATCCCCCCACGAAGACGACGAACGCCAGCCGTAGCTCGGAGCGTACCCTCCGAAGCGCGATACCCGCCACTCCTCCCAATCTGTCGTATCCAAGTGCCCCCACGCGAACTCCCCCAATCGCATCCCTAGTAACGCCTCGCTCGGCTATCAACGTTGCTCGCCGGAGTTCGTGGTTCGGCGCTAGCGGTTGCGTGCCGCCCAGCGGAGCATGTCGGCGAAGGCCAGCACTACCGGTTACGCCGGGAAATTTCCGATGCTCCCCTCGCCGCCAGCGTTCATCTTTTCCCGAAAATGGAGAATGATTAATATGATCCGGAAGCTACGTATTCCGTATGCAGCTCCGCCCTCCCTGGTTTCACCCGTTTAGTGTCGCGCTCGGCCTCTTCGTCGGAACCGCCGTCGCGGCCGCTCTCCCGTGGCTGTGGCCCGATGCGCCCGCGAACGAAATCGAAATCGGTCTCCTCGTCACCCTCCTCGGGTGGACCGCCGCCGAGCAGTTCCGCGACGAACTCGACCGCGCGGTTTGCTCCCGCCTCCATCGGTCGCTCGCCGTCGCGGGCGTCCTCCCCTTCGCGGGCGTCTTCCTCGCCGAGGTGTTCACGGACTACGACCCCACGGCCGGAATCATCCTCCGCTTATCCGTGTTTACAGTCGTCGCGCTCGTCGCAACCTCCCTCGGTTCGGGTCGCCACGCGGAGATACTGTACCAAACCCGGTCGGTCCGGGCGAACGTCATCGGTACCAAATCGCGACTCTACGAACTGCCGCTCACGCTGGTTTCCAGCGCAATCGGAGTTGCCGTGCTCAGACTGATACTCGGCGAGTTCATTACGGTTGAATTCCTCTCCACGACGCTCATCGGGACGCTCATCGGGACGACCATCGGGTCGCTGTTGACCGGTAACCAAGAGGTCGGACTCGTCGCACTGGACGACGGGTTGCTCATCCGACCGAACAAAGAAAGCGGCGGGTCCCTCGTCCCGTGGCGGCGCATCCGCGACGTTCGAATCGACGGCGACACGTTGCGAGTCACCCGCGGCCTCCCGTGGCCGATGGTCTACGAAGCCGACCTCTCGTCGGCCATCCACCCCGAGGCGGCCCCGGAGGCGTTTCGGTCCCAACTGCGTTCCCCGTGACGAATCGGGCCTTGCCTACGACTCGTCTATCGTCTCGATGACTCGCTGGGAGAAATCGACCTCCGATAGCTCCTCGTCCTCCAACGCTCGAAGCCACTCGGCCTCGGCACGCCACCGACCGACCGCTTCGTCGTCGAGGTCGGTCACGGACCCGTGAACGTCCCGCGGCGTCTCGGCGAGGTCCCGGACGACGTTGATGACGCGGCCGACCTCCCGGTGCGGAACCGCGTTCGTTTTCCCGGCGGCGATGGATTCGTATTCGATGTCGATTCTCCCCTCGTCCACGTCGAGTTCGGTGACGTAGACGCCGTGCGTCATCAGTCGCGCTTCGAGTTGGTCCGGGTCGAGTTTCATAGCAAAAGGGCCGTCGGCGATGCCTAAAGGGATTGTGTCGAGTCGAGCGGCAACGAACTGTCAAAGAAAGAACTATATCGGGTCGAAATTCGAACGGTATGCCGTCGGCCCGCAGACCGACCGAGAGGAAAGAACGTTTTACCTATGGACGACATTCATCCGCCAATGAGCGAATCGGATACGGTCGAGGAGACTTCGGCGAGCAATCGGGACGCGTCGGATTCCGATGACGGACCGAAGCAGGTCTCCTCCCCGAACTACCACAGCGAGAACCACACCGCCGCCCAGACCTGCGGCTGGACGGCGAACGCGCTTCGCGGGGAAGGAAAATGCTACAAGAACATCTTCTACGGCATCGAGTCCCACCGCTGTATCCAGATGACGCCGGTCGTGAAGTGCAACGAGCGCTGTGTCTTCTGCTGGCGCGACCACCGCGGTCACTCCTACGAACTCGGCGACGTGGAGTGGGACGACCCCGAAGCGGTCGTGGACGCGAGCATCCGTCTCCAGCGCAAACTGTTGTCGGGATTCGGCGGCAACGACGAGGTGCCGCGAGAAATTTTCGAGGAATCGATGGAACCGCGCCACGTCGCCATTTCGCTCGACGGCGAACCGACGCTGTATCCCTACCTGCCCGAACTCATCGAGGCGTTCCACTTACACCTATCGAGAACAGTAGCTAGATTCGGTATTAACCACACAAGGCGTGAAACGCGTATTTTCGACCGGGTAGCATTATCCGTTTCAGATAACGGGGAACACAAGTCGTGGACGGCCTAAATGTCCACAGTCAATTTGCACGTATTTTGAACGCAAGCTCGAATATGATGAACTACTGTGGCACCGACATCGGCCGTTCAAGCCGAAATCAAGGATTTCGAGAATCGGTCGCGGTCGTCTGACAGTTTCGAACCCGATGACTGCTATCGATTCGGAGCGTCGGAAATCTTTGCTCCATATACAAACGCTTTTATCGCTCTATTTGGTATCGGTTAGCATGGCAGATTCGACCGAAACCGG
>NZ_MEIH01000386.1:0-27309 GCF_001723155.1 Haladaptatus sp. W1 | reverse complement strand
GTCATATCGAGTCGGAGGTGGTGCACCCGGGAGAACCTTACTATCTTTGCGCGATGCGACCCTCTATCTCGGGGTCGATGCCGAACCGACGGGCGTAGTCGGCCAGCACCTCGTACTGTACGTCTCCGGTTTCGACGTGGGGTCGATGTCGAGCGCGGGGAACTCCCGGTCGCTGTGCAGGAGGTACTCGGTCGTCGCGAGGCTGTAGGTCGCGTCGTCCCGAATCTCGCGTCCGGCGATGGTCGCGGATTCGAGCGCGTCCCCGCCCGGTTCCAGACGAGTTCGACCCCGCTCAGGTGACCGTGCCACCAGTCGTGTTCGGCGAACCCGATGGTCGGGTCGTGAGCCTGCCGGAACACGTCGAGGAGTTCGTCACCGAGAGTTCCGCGACGACGACGCGCTCCTGAAACGGCAGGACGCTCACGAGGTCACCGACGGTCACCTCGCCCGAAAGCGGGTCGCCTTCGCCCCGCCGCTGTTTTGCAGGCCGACGGCCGCGTCGGTCGCCCAGCGGTAGGCGTCAGCGACGAAGTTCCCGATTCGACTCTCGCCGCGGAAGGTCGTGGTTTTGGTTCGTTCGATGGGGTCGTCCACGCTCGCAACGACCGAAACCGTCCGGCCGACTCCTTTCGTTCGTACAGCCGACCGGCCACGTCCTCGTTCCGCGGTGCGTCCGCGACGCGGTGTCGGGTCACGGTCGGTTCGGACCCGCCGTCGAAGGCCACTTCGAGAGGACGTGGCCGTTGACACCCGGACGGGTAACGAGCGTCCCGTTCAGCTGTTCCACCCGCTCGGAGTGGACGTGTCCGCCGAGGATGACGTCGATATCCACCGCGTCGGCGAGCGCTTCGTCGCCGCGGCCGAGGTGGGAGAGCGCGACGACGATATCGACGCCCTCGTCTCGGAGACGGGAGACGGTTCGTTCGGCCGCCGCTATCGGGTCGGTGAACGTCAGTTCGCTCGCGTTCGGATTTATCGACGCCGTTTCGGGCGTGGTGACGCCGAAGAATCCGACCCGCGTCCCGCCGATATCTCGGGTCGCGTACGGCGCGGTTCCGGCACCGGCCGCGAACCGGTCGTCCCCTTCGCGGACGTTGACGGTGAGCCACGTCTGGGGGAGCGCCGGACGAGTTCGCGGGTCCGGTCGATTCCGTAATCGAAGTCGTGGTTGCCGAACGTCCCGAAATCGGGCGAGATAGCGTCGAAGAAATCGAGGGCTTGCCGCCCCTCGGTGACGAGCGAGAGGACGCCGGGGGCGGTGTTGTCCCCGGTTCCGACGACGACGGTTCGGTCGTCGCGTCTGGCGTCGATACAACCCGCCAGTCGGCCGAGTCGGTCCGGGTCGTCGTAGACGTTCTCGATGTCCGAATAGTGGAGGAGCCGGAGGGTCATTGCCGACGTGTCTCAGGGAGGAGACAAGATACCTTCGATACGTTCAACATCCCTAAATCGATGGGCCGACAAGGGGTGGATAATGACCACAGCGACGACGCCGAATGACGAAACCGTCTATATCAACGAGTCGGAAGGAACTCGCGGGTCGAAAGGTCCGTTTTTCGTCGTCTATCGCTCGCCCGAGCACGAACGGCGCTACGGCTATTTCTGTGCGAACTGCGAGACGTTGGACAACGCGATGGATTCGATGGGGCGCATCGAGTGCAACCGGTGTGGAAACCTCCGTAAAGCGACGGAGTGGGACGCGGCACACGAGTGACGTTCGTCCGGTAGGCATTCGTTTCGATATTTTGAATATCGGGTGACATTTGTTCGAATCCGCAAGAACATTTATTACGTATTGTGTGTTACGTTCACATGGATGGCCCCTGTTAGCACACCACCGGCCAAGGAGGCCAGGTCGATTTTCAACCGCCTCGGATACGAGGTTTTGGACGACGGAGACGAATTTCGCGCCAGACGAAAGTGGCGCGAGGTACGCGTTTCCGCCCTCGCGGATACCGGGGAGGCTCCGAAATATGGGACGCTACGTTGCTTCGTGACGTGGACGGAGAACGCGACACGACTGCGAAAACGGATTCGGGATTCGGACCCGGACTACGAGTGGGCAGTCATCGCGGTCGATGAAAGTGGCGACTACGAAGTCGCGCGAGCGCCGCCGAGCAAAGCGGTGGTTGCGCAGTAGGGACCGAACGAAACGAGCGAAAACGAGTATCGATTTTTCTCGACGCGTCGAGGACGACCAGTACCAACACACAAACCCGTGGCGTGCGAACGATACCGCGACTGCAATGGACGACCACACACGCGACCCGACCGCCGACCCGCCACCGACCGGCCGAATCCCGTCGGGGTGGCTCCCGGAGCGAGACTGCTGGGAACACGGGACGCTTCGAACGGCGGTGATTCACGGCGTCCGACTGTTCAACGCCGGGGAGTTCCACGAGAGCCACGACTGCTTCGAGGACGAGTGGTACAACTACGGCAACGGGTCGGTCGAGAGCGCGTTCCTCCACGGAATGGTGCAGGTCGCGGCGGGCGCGTACAAGCACTTCGACTTCGAGGACGACGGCGGCATGCGCTCGCTCTTCGAAACCGCGCTTCAGTACCTCCACGGCGTTCCGAGCGACTTCTACGGCGTGAACGTCACCGACGTTCGAACGAAGATGACGAACGCGTTGGACGACCCGACGGTGCTCCACGGGTGGAAAATAGAACTGGACGGGAGACGACCGACGGCGACCGATGTCGATTACGACTACGCTGACGGTCTCGACTGATCGCGGCGACATCAGGTACCGGCCGACGCTACTCGTACACCGAAATCCAACCGTTGCTGTTGACCGTGATTCGGTAGTCCCCGAATTGGAATTCCACGGTTCCTGCTCCGTCTCGACTCTGCCCCGAAATGTTGGGTCCAAAGAACGCGTCTTCCAGCGCGGCGACATCGACGCAATCGTACAGAACGGGGTCTTTCAGGTCCGTGGGTGAAATTCCCTTCGTGTCGGCGATGGCCTCGACTATCGTCGTCGTGAGGTCGTGTTTGCCATCCCGTTCGTACCGCGTTTGGTGGACGAGGGTGCGTTGCACATCGTCGCCACTCTCGGCGTTATCGTCGTTGCCCTCACTTGTTCGCGTCATCCATCTCACTCCGTGCGTGGGATTCCTGTTGCATGTCGAGGCTCGCACCCGCGCCCGCCAGCGCCGCCAACACTTGCTGTGCGTTGGGTCCCGGTCGAATCACTTCAGTCGATTTCTCGAACGTGATGACGCCTTCATCGACCAGTTTCGGAACGTGGGCGTGGTACAGCGAGACGTAGGTCCGTTCGACTTCCCCCCCCGGGACTTCGTGTTCCGGCAGGTCCATCTCCCAGGACGCGATTTTCGTGGCGATGTCGGTCAGTTCCCATTGGGTTTTGGATTTCAGCGTGTACACGAGATATCGGCGTCGTGACTCCGCGAGCGCCTGAAAGACGTGGTTTAGCTCCAGAACGTCTTCGGATAGCTCCGGTAGTTCGGCATCGGAGAGTTTTTCCGATGCCGTTTCGGTGTCGTCCGGCGTATTGTCTCCCATGTCGTATAGATGTTCCTGATTTGTTGTATAATTTGTGCGGCAATTGTGACCCCTTCCTCGATAAATCGTAAGCGATGATGTCAATATTTCATTAATATAGGGGGATGTGAGAACCGATTAGTCTGTCTGATTAGGAGAAATGCACCGAGAAACCGAGCGTCGCCCGTTCAGCGCCGCACGTAAATTGTGTCGGACGGCGACGATGTCCGATGTGCGACGGTCGCTGTCATCCACATCTCTTCCCCTTTTTCCGTAAAATCGCGAGTGTAAAGCGCTTTCAAGCTTCGACACCTGACTTCGGTAAATGCGAATCGAGCAGTTAGGTGACGGAACGCCGGAAGTGGCAGTCGTCGCCGGGATTCACGGCGACGAGCCGTGCGGTCCGACGGCGGTGGACAGACTGCTGTTGGAGGACCCGGACGTGGAGCGGGCGGTGAAGGTCGTCGTCGTCAACGAGCGCGCGCTCGAACGCGGCGTTCGATACATCAACGAGGACTTGAACCGCGTCTTCCCCGGCGACCCGAATGCGGAGACGTACGAGCGGCGGTTGGCGCACGAGTTGGTGTCGGAGCTACGGGACTGTACCGTCCTCTCGCTTCACTCCACGCAATCGTACGCGAGGCCGTTCGCGCTCGTGGACCGGGTGAACGCGGTCGCGCGGTCCATCTGTCCGTACCTGCCGGTCTCACAACTGGTCGAGACGGACAAGTTCACGAAGGGAAAACTCATCTCGCATCCGCACACGCTGGAGGTCGAGTGCGGCCTGCAAGGGTCTCCCGAGGCGGTCGACCACGCCTACGACCTCGTTCGCGGGTTCCTCGCGGGAACGGGTGCCCTTCCGTTGCCGGAGGGCAAAAATCCGGTCGATGCGGGCGAGCAGGACGAGGTGGAAGTGTTCCGGATGGACCAGCCGGTGCGGAAAAACGGCGGTACGGAGTTCGAAGTGTTAGTTGAGAACTTCCAGCGCGTCGAGCGGGGAGAGCCGTTCGCAACCGCCGACGGGGACGAGCTGGTCGCCGAAAACCCGTTCGTTCCGGTGTTGATGTCGGCGTACGGCTACGAGGACATCTTCGGCTACACGGCGGAGTACATCGGCGTGCTGGGGAACTGATTACTCGTCCGTCTCGTCGAACTCGACGAGCGTCAGGTCGCGGTCCAAGTGGCAGTAGTCGTGGGGAGGGTCCCCGACGATTTTCGAAATCCGGTACTCCTCGCCGAAGTCGGCACCGGTGGGTTCGCAGAACTCGTGGCTCGGGCACTCGACGTGCGGGCACGGCCCTTCGAGTTTCGCGTTGCTCCCGGCGTAGGCGTTCCTCGCGGAGACGTTGGCGCGGACGGTCGCCGGTTCGACTTCGACGGCGCTCACGCCGTCGTCGTGGACGCCACAGGGGAGCGTCTGTGCGCCTTCCCTGACGTCCGTGACGCGATATTTCACCCCCTCGGAGAGATTGAGACACTGGTTTCTGTAGGGACAGCCCTCGCAGGCGCTGGCTTCGCCCTGATAGACGAACTCCTGACCGACGTCCGCGAGGCGGGTTCCGACGAGCGTGATGGTGGACATAGGCGGGCGTAGGTGTGGCCGCCGGTTAAGCCTCTCGCCACGACGAAATCCCGCTACTCGGTTCGTCCGGTCAACTCGTCCAGTTTGTCGAGGTACGCCTCGCGCGGAACTAGATACCACGACCGGTAGTCCACTTCGCCGCGGTCGAACTCGTCCGCGAACGCGACGGCGGCCTCCAGTGCTTCATCGCGCGTGGGGAACCGCGGCGTCCGCGGCAGGGTGACTTCCGGTTCGAGGAAGAACTCGAAATACCACGAGTCGGTCGCCCGGCGCTCCTGCGGTGGCCGATTCGGGGTCCCCTGCGTGAGATACAGCGTCGGCATACACTCCGGCGGGAACTGCCGCGTGTCGAACACGTCCGGCCGGTAGGCGAGGATACACCGGCCGTTCGGTTCCTCGTTCCAGACGACCCACGACTCGGGGAGGTTCTCGATGGACACGAACGGCGGTTGGCGGCGGACGGGTGTAAGGGTTGTCAGTCCACGAGCATCGACCTTGCATATAAAGGGTGGGTTCGGTGTGATTTTTCACAATGGGCGATTTGAACGCTACAGGCCCACTCGTTCGTAACTTCGGGTCTTTCGGATGCTTAATCTATATCAAAAGAATCTTGTGCATGGGCAACAGTTATATATGGCCTCGTCCTATCCATTAAACAGTATCGGGTGGTAGCAGTCCGCACGGTACACGGTCTCGAACCATACGCTTCCGGGTGGATGGGTTTCGCTGGAATACGCCGACTGGTTTCCGAAGCGGTGGATGGCACGCACAATGATCCCGCGATTGACGCAGGAGTTACTGCGGGCGCGCTCGCCGTCGCCCGACAAGCCCCGCCGGAGAGCAATCGCGGTGTTCCGACCGACACAACTTTGTGAATGCGTGTCTACTACGTACTTCCCGCCGGTATCGGGCCGCCCGGTCGGTCTCTCTCTCTCCCTTGGTCCATACGAAGTCCCAAACAATGCGTGATACAATGAAAGGTGACATCGAAACGCTGGACGACCTCAGCCGCAGTTACCAGGAATCGATGCCGGAAGACCTCCGTGAAACGAAGTCCTTCGACTGGTACCTCCGAGAGGTATACGAAGACCCGAAGGTAGCTAGAAACGCCCACCAGCGAGTCGCCGATATGTTCGACTACTACGGCACGGAGTACGACGAAGACTCCGGCGTCGTCGAGTACCGACTCGCGTCCGAAGACCCCATATTCGACGGGGAGAACACGTTCTACGGGCGTGAAATCCACCGTGCGATTCACGAGTTCGTGAACAAGGTAAAGAGCGGTGCGCGCGGACTCGGCCCCGAGAAACGTATCAAACTGTTGCTCGGGCCGGTCGGGTCGGGGAAATCCGACTTCGACAGACAGGTTCGCAAGTATTTCGAGGACTACACCCTCCACGACGAGGGGCGACTGTACACGTTCCGCTGGACGAACCTCTGTGACGTCATCCCCGACCAGGACCCGGCCGACGACGAGATTCGGTCGCCGATGAATCAGGACCCGCTCGTCCTGCTGCCGCTCGAACAGCGGCAGCGCGTCATCGACGACATCAACGAGGAGTTGGACGCGCCGTACACCATCAAAAACGAGCAGGCGCTCGACCCCGCGAGCGAGTTCTACATGGATTCGCTGCTCGCGTACTACGACGACGACATCAAGCAGGTGCTCGAAAACCACATCGAGATATTCCGCCTCGTGGCCGACGAGAACAAGCGCCAGTCCGTCGAGACGTTCGAGCCGAAGGACAAGAAGAACCAGGACGAGACGGAGTTGACGGGCGACGTCAACTACTCGAAGATCGCCATCTACGGCGAATCCGACCCGCGAGCGTTCGATTACTCCGGCGCGTTCTGTAACGCCAACCGCGGCATCTTCAGCGGCGAGGAACTGCTCAAACTCCAACGGGAGTTCCTCTACGACTTCCTGCACGCCACGCAGGAACAGACCATCAAGCCGAAGAACAACCCCCGCATCGACATCGACCAAGTCATCGTCGGCCGGACGAACATGCCCGAGTACCGGGACAAGAAGGGCGACGAGAAGATGGAGGCGTTCAACGACCGGACGAAGCGCATCGACTTCCCGTACGTCCTCGAATACGAGTCCGAGGCCGACATCTACCGGAAGATGCTCCGCAACGCGGACGTGCCCGACGTGCACATCGAACCGCACACCCTGGAGATGGCGGGGCTGTTCGGCGTGTTGACCCGCATCGAGGAGCCGGACACCGAGATGGTGGACCTCCTCCAGAAGGCCAAATCCTACAACGGCGAAATCGAGGACACCGACGACATCGACGTGAAGAAACTCCGCGAGGAAGCCGAGGAGAAGGCCGACATCGGGGAGGGAATGGAAGGCGTCTCCGCTCGGTTCATCGGCGACGAAATCGCGGAGGCCATCATGAACTCCACGCACCGAAGCCGCGGCTTCCTGAGTCCGCTGTCGGTGTTCAACCACTTCGAGGTGAACCTGGAGAACCACGGTTCCATTCCGGAGGAGAACTTCGAGACTTACTACCGCTACTTGGAGACCGTTCGCGGCGAATACCGCGAACGCGCTATCGAGGACGTGCGCCACGCGCTCGCCTACGACATCGACGAAATCCAGCGGCAGGGCGAGAAGTACATGGACCACGTGATGGCCTACATCGACAACGCCACCGTCGAGGACGAACTGACGGGGCGCGAGCAGGAACCCGACGAGAGCTTCCTGCGCGCCGTCGAGGAGAAGTTGGAGGTCCCCCGCGACCGCAAGGACGACTTCCGGCAGGAAGTGTCGAACTGGGTGTCGCGGCGCGCCCGCGAGGGGCAGGCGTTCGACCCGCAGGACAACGACCGCTTGCGCCGCGCCTTGGAGCGCAAACTCTGGGAGGACAAGAAACACAACATCAACTTCTCGGCGTTGGTGTCGGCGAACGAAATGGACAACGACGAACAGAACGCGTGGGTGGACGCGCTGATGGAACAGGGCTACTCACGCGAGGGCGCAAAGGAGGTGCTCGAATTCGCCGGGGCGGAAGTCGCCCGCGCCGAAATGGAGGAGTGACCAGTGACCGAAGGGAGCGACTACATCGACGACGCGAACCGTGAACTCCGCGAGACGTACGAGGAGCCGCTGAGCCTCGCGGAGTACGTAGACGCGGCGTTCGAAAACCCGACCATCGCCTCGCACGCGAGCAAGTACCTCCTCGAAGCCGTCGAGTCCATGGGGACTCGAACGGTGGTCGAAGAGGGCGAGGAGAAGGAGCGTTACCGCTTCTTCGACGACCCGCACAACGACGGGGAGCACGCCATCCTCGGCAACACCGAGGTGCTGAACGCGTTCGTGGACGACCTCCGTTCCATCGCGGCGCGTCGCGGCAAGGAGGAGAAGATAATCTGGTTCGCCGGGCCGACGGCGACCGGAAAGTCCGAGCTGAAACGCTGTCTCGTCAACGGACTCCGCGAGTACTCGAAGACGCCCGAGGGACGGCGCTACACCGTCGAGTGGAACATCGCCACCGCGACGGACGCCCCGGGACTCACCTACGGAGACGACGCGGTTGCGACGAGCGAGGAGAACTGGTTCGCCAGTCCCGTTCAGTCGCATCCGCTGCTCGTCTTCCCGCCGCGGGTGCGCGAGCGACTGCTCGACAGGCTGAACGACACCATCGACGACCACCTCGACATCCTCGTCGAGGGGAAACTCGACCCGTTCAGCCGGGAGGCTTACGACTATCTGGAAGAGCAGTACAGACGCGACGGTGAGGAAGAACTGTTCTCGGCCATCACCGACCCGGCGCACCTCCGGGTGAAGAACTACGTCGTGGACGTCGGCGACGGCATCGGCGTCCTCCACTCGGAGGACAGCGGCCGCCCGAAACAGCGACTGGTCGGCAGTTGGATGCAGGGGATGTTGCAGGAACTCGACTCTCGGGGGCGTAAGAACCCGCAGGCGTTCAGCTACGACGGCGTGCTCTCGCAGGGCAACGGCCTGCTGACCATCGTGGAGGACGCGGCCCAACACGCCGACTTGCTCCAGAAACTGCTCAACGTGCCGGACGAGAAAGCGGTGAAACTGGACAAGGGCATCCAGATGGACATCGACACGCAACTCGTCATCATCTCGAACCCCGACCTCGAAGCGCAGTTGAATCAGCACGCGGACGCCGGGGGTGCGGACCCCCTCCGCGCGCTGAAGCGCCGCCTCGACCGTCGGGAGTTCCGCTACCTGACGAATCTCAGTTTGGAGGCCGAACTCATCAGGCGCGAACTCACGAACGAGACGGCGGTGTGGCAGGCGGACGTGTACGACGAACTCGACGCTCGGATTCGGGAACCGGTCGGCGTGCAGGTTCGGGACGGTGACGCTATCAACGAGCGCGAACTCGCTCCCCACGCCATCGAAGCCGCCGCGCTGTACAGCGTGGTGTCCCGCCTCGACGCGAGCGACGTGCCCGCCGGACTCGACCTCGTGGACAAGGCCGTCCTCTTCGACCGCGGCTACCTGCTGGACGGCGACGAGCGCATCGAGAAGGACGACTTCGACTTCGACGACGACGCGACGGACGGGTCGGGCGGCATCCCGGTCACGTACACCCGTGATATCATCGCCGGACTGCTCAACGAAATCCGTGACCGCCACCACTCCGACTACGACGTCGAGCAGGTCATCATGCCCCGCGACGTTCTCAACGTGATGGCCGAGAGCATCGGTGACGCCCCCGTCTTCTCCGCGGCGGAGCGCACCGAGTACGAAAACCGCCTCGTCCCCGTGAAAAACTACATCTTCCAACAGCAGGAGGGCGACGTGCTGGACGCCATCATGCGCGACCGGCGCGTGGACGAGGAGACCGTCGCCGAGTACATCGAACACGTCTACGCGTGGGCGACCGGCGAGGAAGTCGAAAACGAACGCGGCGAGCGTATCGAACCGGACGCGCTGAAGATGAAGGTGTTCGAGACGGAGCACCTCGGCCGGTTCACCCCGGACGCCTACGAGGCGAACCACGAGGCGAGCCCTGCGGTGGCCGAGTTCCGCCGGAACAAGGTCATTACCGCGCTGAACCGCCACGCGTGGGAGAACCGGAACGAGGAGTTCGAAGTCGGCGACATCGACCCGAAGGAGGTTCCGATCATCAAAACAGTGCTTGCAAACAACGACTGGGACGACGTGCACCGTGTCTACGAGGATTTCAACCCGAGCCAGTGGGAGAATCCGCCGAAGAACACCGAGACGGCCGAGGTGAAAGAACAGACCATCCAGAACCTACAGGACCTGTTCGGCTACTCGCCCGCCTCGGCGGAACTGACGAGTCAGCACGTCATGAATCAGGTGAGCTACAAATGGGACTGAGAGACGACCTCGAACGGTACAGCGAAGTCGGTGAGGACCGCCGCGAGGACCTCGCCGAATTCATCCAGTACGGTGATCTCGGTCAGAGTCTCCCGGACGAGATTCACATCCCTATCAAAATCGTGGACCTCCCGGAGTTCCAGTACGACCGCCGCGACAAGGGCGGCGTCGGCCAAGGGGAACCCGACGTGGGCGACCCGGTCGGCCAGCCACAGCCACAACCCGGAGACGACGGGGACGAGGGCGAACCCGGCGACGAGTCGGACGAACACGGCTACTACGAGATGGACCCGGAGGAGTTCGCCGAGGAACTCGACGACGAACTCGGGTTGAACCTCCAACCGAAGGGCAAGGAGGTCATCGAGGAGATAGAAGGCGACTTCACCGATATGACGAAGACCGGCCCCGACAGCACGCTCGACTTCGAGCGCATGTTCAAGGAGGGGCTGAAACGCAAGCTCGCGATGGACTTCGACCCCGACTACATCCGCGAAGCGATGGGCGTCGAGGGCTGGGGACCGGACGAGGTGTTCCGTTGGGCGCGAGCGAACAACCTCACCGTCTCGAAGCGGTGGGTCGAGGAGAACTACGACGACCTGCCCGAAGACGAGCGCTCGAAGTGGGAGAGCATCGAGGAGATGGAGTCGAACGTCCAGCCGACGAGCACCGCGCAGAAGATTCGGGAACACGGCGTCAAGAACATCCCGTTCCGGCGGGAGGACGAACGCTACCGCTACCCCGAAATCATCGAGGAGCGCGAGAAGAACGTCGTCGTCGTCAACATCCGCGACGTGTCCGGGTCGATGCGCGAGAAGAAGCGCGAACTGGTCGAACGGACCTTCACCCCGCTGGACTGGTACCTCACCGGGAAGTACGACACGGCGGAGTTCGTCTACATCGCCCACGACGCGGAGGCGTGGCGGGTCGAACGCGACGATTTCTTCGGAATCCGGTCTGGCGGCGGGACGAAGATATCGTCGGCCTACGAACTCGCGGGCCAAATCCTCGAAGAGGAGTACCCGTGGGCCGACTGGAACCGCTACGTGTTCGCGGCGGGCGACAGCGAGAACAGCCGGAACGACACCGAGGAGAACGTCATCCCCCGGATGGAGGAGATTCCGGCGAACCTGCACGCCTACGTCGAAACGCAACCGGAGGGCAAGGCCATCAACGCGACCCACGCGGAGGAGGTCGAACGGCACTTCGCCGAGACGGATAACGTCGCGGTCAGCTACGTCAACGGCCCGGAGGACGTGACGAGTGCGATTTACGAAATCCTGAGCACGGAGGCATCATGAACGAGCGAATCGAAACGCAGCGCGAGGCGGAACAGGTGCGCGAACCGGTCGTGGAAGCGCGGAAACTCGCGCGGAAACTCGGACTCGACCCCTATCCGGTCAAATACTGGATCGTCGATTACGACGAGATGAACGAACTCATCGCCTACGACGGGTTTCAGGAGCGATACCCGCACTGGCGCTGGGGGATGAAGTACGACCGCCAGCAAAAGCAGGGGCAGTTCGGCGGGGGCAAGGCGTTCGAAATCGTCATCAACGACGACCCGGCTCACGCCTTCCTCCAGCAGTCCAACAGCCTCGCGGACCAGAAGGCGGTCATCACCCACGTCGAAGCCCACTCGGACTTCTTCGCCAACAACCGCTGGTATCGGATGTTCGCGGACGACCTCGACGCGGCGGCGCTCCTCTCGCGCCACGCCGACCGCGTGCGTCGTATCATGGCCGACCCCGAAATCGACCGCGAGGAGGTCGAGAAGTGGATCGACAACGTGCTCTGTTTGCAGGACAACATCGACCAGCATCAGGCGTTCAAAAACCAGCACCGGGTCGAAGACGAGGAGCACGAGACCGACGAACTCGCGGACCAACTGGAAGACATGAACCTCAGCGACGAGGTTCGTGACGAGGTGTTCGACGACGAGTGGCTGGAAGCTCAACAGGAAAAACAGGCCGGAACGCTCGAAGAACCGGAAAAGGACATCCTCGCGTACCTCCGCGACCACGGGCACGCCTACGACCCCGAGGAGGGCAAGGCGGTCGAGATGGAGGAGTGGCAGACGGAGATTCTGGAGATGCTCCGCACGGAGTCCTACTACTTCGCGGCCCAGAAGACGACGAAGGTGATGAACGAAGGGTGGGCCGCCTACTGGGAGTCGATGATGATGGGCGAGGAGTGCTTCGCGGGCGCGGACGAGTTCATCGAGTACGCCGACCACCAAGCCCGCGTCCTCGGGTCGCCGGGGCTGAATCCCTACAAACTCGGCAAACAGCTGTGGGAGTACATCGAGAACACTGAAAACCGGCGCGAGGTCGTTCGGAAGCTCCTTCGCGTGAAGGGCATCACGTGGCGTAACTTCCACGACGTGGTGGATTTCGACCGCGTTGCGGACCTCATCGAACCCGACCCGGCGCTCGAAACGATATCGTCGGAGACGCTTTCCGACCTCGAATCGCTCCCGTCCGAGACGGTCGACGCGGAGGCGCTGGAGCGCGCCGAGGAGGGCGAAATCGACGTCGATGCCCATCCGTGGAAAGTGCTCACCTACGAGGGGCTCGCCGAGCGACACTTCTCGCTCTGCAAACTCCAGAATCAGGGCTTCCTCGAAGCAATCCCGCAAGCGGACTTGGAGCAGTACGCCCGCTACATGATGGACGACGAACGGTATGATAGCGTCGAGGAAGCGATGGCGGACGTGGCGTACACCGCCGGGTGGGACCGGATGTACGAAGTCCGGTCCAGTCACAACGACGTGACGTTCCTCGACGGCTTCCTGACGAAGGAGTTCGTGGTCGATAACGACTATTTCACCTACGAGTTCAGTCGGACGACCGGCGACTACCGGGTGACGAGCACGGAGTACGAGGACGTAAAGAAGAAGTTGATGCTCCAGTTCACCAACTTCGGGAAGCCGACAATGGCCGTCTACGACGGCAACTACGACAACAAGAGCGAACTCCTGCTCGGCCACCACTACAACGGCGTCATGCTCGACCTCGACCAAGCGACGCGTACGCTGGAGCGCATCTACGAACTCTGGGGCCACCCGGTGAACCTGAAAACCATCGTGAAGGAAATCGACGAACGCGACGCCGAAATCGCCCGGCGGCGCGACCGCGAACCGGAACCCGAGGAGCAAGGAAAACTCATCCACTACGACGGCAACGAGTTCGAGATGCGCGACCTGCCGTGGAGCGAAGTCGAGGACATCGCGGCGACGGACGTGGATTACAACACGAAACCGGACGAGTGGCTAGCGTGAGTCGTAGAGTTTGATCTCACCGCTATCGACCACCACTTCGTATCCTTCGTACTCGAACGTCGCGTAGACCGAGATATCGGTGTGTTCGGCGAGTCGCTGCAACGCGTCGATGTCGATGACCTCGGCGAGGACGGGCCGTAGTTCCGTCGCGTGGCTGTCCGAAACGTCGCCGAGCGCCCGCGCGAGCGTCACGACGACCGAATCGGGCGCCGTCCCGTACACCGTCCAGTACACTTCGCTCGCCTCGTCCATCGCCCGGTCGTCGATTCGAACCGGCTCTTGGCCCGGAAAGACGGGCGTCGTCCCCGTCGCGGCGTCGTCCGCCGTCAACCGGACGTATTGTTTCAACGTCTCCTCCTCAACCCTTGCAGAGACGGTCTCCCCGTCGCGTTCGAGAACGCCGACCGCGGCCAACGCCGGGAGATGGACGTGATGAAGGGTGATGTGAACCCGTTCTATCTCGTTTTTACTCGGCGTTCCCGACCGTTCCCACGCGGCGACCTGCTCCGCGATAGCCGAAATAGGCGCGGAATCCACGACTTCGGAGAGGTAACGACAGACCAGTCGGCGGCGCGGCGCGCCGAGAAGCGACGAGAGAATTTCGGCGGGGACGGGTTTCTCGAACCCGCTTTCGTGACATTCGCCAGCGACATCGAACAGCGAGCGTAGCATGGCTATCGTCGTCTCGTCGTGCTGGTCCGGGTCGAGATGGAAGTGCGCGACGATATCGCGTTGGCGGAGGAATTCCGTCAGCGAGTGCAGGAATCGAAACGCGGTCGTCCGGTCCACGTGACGAAGCACCGCCGAAATCGAGTCGAAACAAAGTATCGTCGGATAGTCGTTCGCGGCCCACTCGTCCAGATACAGGTGAATCGTGGTTTCGAGTCGGCCGAGACTGGCGGGGTTCGCAAGCGAGACGTCGTTGTCGTCGTCGCCGGGTTGCAGTCGGTGCGTTCCGGTCCGTGCACCACCGCCACCGACGGCGACGACGCCGAACTCCGTCGGTTCGTTGCCGATGCGCGATTCCCAGTGGTTGTACACGACTTCCGGCGCTCGGTTGTACGTCACGATGAGGACGTTTCGGTCGCCCCCATCGCCGACGGAGAGTTGGCGTACGCAGTCGCTATCGTCCCCTCTCCCCATCGCGGCGGTAAAGAGAAGACCGCTTCCGACGCCGAATGATGAATCGCCTGCTGTAGTCATATCGTATGTATCTGCGACTTATTTCCTTCTCACGGGTGGCGAACGCATCGTCTGACGTGTCATAGAGAGGAATCCGGGAATAATAAAGATATCCGCTAGACTATTTGAACGGCAGAATACACGTCATATGTTTCCACGGTTTATCGGCCGTTTTCTCCGCATTTTGTTGTTTGCTGTTTGTTTTTATCTCTGATATATTAGTGTTGGTGAGTGAGATGTCACTTCAAAGCAAAGCCTCGACGTGGGGATGAGCGACCACACAGCAGTCGCTTGCGGAACTGAAATCGGGAAAATGCTCGGTCAGGGATTTGAACCCTGGTCCTCGGCTCGAAAGGCCAAGATGATTGGCCGGACTACACCAACCGAGCGTCCTACGCTTCTTCGCACTCATTGCTTTCTGGTGGACTAGTTTAAACCTTCCGTTATCGACCGACAGCGGGCGGATTCCGCGTCAATCGGTGCCATCCCTTGTGGGAAGGGATAGCAGTTTACTTCCCTTCGAACTCGGGTTCCTGCTTCCCCATGAAGGCGGTGATGCCTTCCATCAGGTCGTCGGTGGCCATCAGGTGGCCGAACGCTTGGGCTTCGATTTCGAGCCCGGCTTCCGTGCTCTCCCAGCCCTTGAGCATCGCGCGCTTCGTGAACTTCTGGGCGATGGGCGGGCCGCCCGCGAGGTTCGCGGCGAGTTCGAACGCGCGGTCCTCGAACTCGTCAGTCGGAACGACCTCGTTCACGAAGCCGTAGTCGGCCATCGTCTCGGGCTCGAAGCGGTCGGCCGTGAAGATGATCTCCTTGGCTCGACCCTCGCCGACGATGTGCTGGAGGCGCTGGGTGCCGCCCCAGCCCGGCAGGAGGCCGAGGTCGTGTTCCGGTTGTCCGAGTTCGGAGCGCTCGCTGGCGATTCGGAGGTCGGCGCACATGGACAGCTCCATCCCGCCGCCGAGACAGTAGCCGTCGATTCCGGCGACCACCGGCATTGAACAGGATTCGAGTTTGCCGAACGTTTCCTGACCCTTGCGCGAGAGTTCGATGGCTCCAATCGGGTCGGCACCGCCCGCGGCCATGCTCTGGACGTCCGCACCGGCGGAGAACGCCTTGTCACCCTCGCCCGTGATGAGGACGGCGCGAACCTCGTCGTCCGCCTCCAACTGGTCGATGGCTTCGGACAGTTCGTCGAGTAGTTGCCCGCTGATGGTGTTCATGCGGTGCGGGCGGTCGAGGACGATTTGCCCGACCATCTCGCCCGGCTTCTCGATGCGGATGGCCTCGAACTCGATGCCCTCGTCCTCGGTCTGGTCGGCGAAGCCGCCGACGTCGGCGCGCTCTTCGAGGTAGTCCGCGGGCTCGTACCGCGCCGCACCGGTCTCTTCGTGGAGGGATTCGAGCGTTTCGAGCAGGGTGTCCAGTCCGGCGTCGTCGGCCATCCGGGCCGGGCCTTCGGGGAAGCCAGCGCCGAGCATGACCGCTTCGTCTATCTCGCTCGCGGGCGCGACGTCGTTGCCGACGAGGTTCGCCACCTCGTTCGCCATCACGGCCTGCAGACGGAGTACGATATCCTCGCTTCCGGCGTCGGTCGGGATATCGACGCCGCCGTTCTCGTAGTCGTAGAACCCCTCGCCGGTCTTCTTGCCGAGGTCGCCTTCCTCGACCTTCTCGGCGAGGAGCGGACACGGCTCGTAGGCGTCGCCGAGCACCTCGTGCATGTATTCGAGGACGTGGTAGCCGACGTCGATGCCGACCTGATCCGCGAGTTCGAAACTACCCATCGGCAGGCCTATGTCGAACTTCGTTGCGCTGTCGACTTCCTCGACGGTGGCGTCGCCGGACTCGACGATCCACGCTGCCTCGTTCATCAGGGGGACGAGCACGCGGTTGACGATGAATCCGGGGCTGTCCTTGCGCACGCGAACCGGCGTCTTGCCCATCTCCTCGGCCAACTCCTCGGTCACGTCGAGAACGTCCTCGTCGGTGTGTTCACCCGTGATGACTTCGATGAGTTGCATCCGAACCGGCGGGTTGAAAAAGTGCATCCCGCAGAACCGCTCGGGGCGGTTCGTCACCTCTGACAGTTCAGTTATCGAGAGGCTGGACGTGTTCGTGGCGAAGATGGCTCGGTCGGGTGCGTACTCCTCGAGCTCGCCGTACACGTCCTTCTTGATGGCCATCTTCTCCGGGACGGCCTCGATAACGAAGTCGGCGTCGGAGACGGCTTCCTCGAAGTCCACGAGGGGCGTCACGCGGTCGAGCGCGGCGTCGGCCTCCGCCTCGCTGATTTGCTCTTTCTCGGCGAGTTTGTCGAGGCTCCATTCGATACTCTCGTAGCCGTTCTGGACGAACTCGTCTTTGATGTCGCGCAGGTTCACGTCGAATCCCGCGAGTGCGGCGACTTCCGCGATTCCGTGGCCCATATTGCCAGCTCCGAGAACCGCTATGGTGTTGATATCTTCGAGCTCCATGTAAGAAACCTCGTTACGGGGGTGTTTCAACGTTTCTCTCTCCGAGCTAATAAACAGTCTCCCAGTTTATATCCGGTTACAAAACGATTTATTCGTTGCCCCGTAACTCATGCACATGGACTTCGAGCTGACAGACGAGCAGCAAGCCATCCGTGACGAAGTGCGGCGGTTCGCAAAGAACGAGGTCGAACCCATCGCGAAGGAGTACGACCAGAAGGAGAAGTATCCGTGGGAGATCATCGACAAGGCGGCCGAGATGGGTCTGACCGGCGCGAACATCCCCATCGAGTACGGTGGCGCGGGCTACTCGCCCCTCGAAGTCGCCATCATCGTCGAGGAACTGTTCGCCGTGGACCCCGGTATCGGTCTCTGCATCACGAGCACGGCCTTCGGCGGGGACGCCATCCGCGAGTTCGGGACCGAAGAGCAAAAAGAGAAGTATCTCGCGCCGGTCGCGGCGGGCGATGCCGTCATGGGAACCGCCATCAGCGAACCCGACACCGGCTCGGACGTTTCCTCCGTCTCCACGACCGCCGAGAAGGACGGCGACGAGTGGGTCATCAACGGCAACAAAATGTGGATCACGAACGGGTCCATCGGCGACTACTTCGTCGTCATGACGAAGACCGACCCCGACGCCGACGACCGCTACGCCGGGTTCTCTCAGATTATCGTCGAGTCCGACCGCGACGGGTTCGAGGCCGACAAGATAACGGGCAAACTCGGTATCCGCGCCTCCGACACCGCCGAACTCATCTTCAACGACGTGCGCGTTCCCGAGGAGAACCTCGTCGGCACGCGCGGCATGGGCTTCCTCCAACTCATGCAGTTCTTCGACGAAACACGGACGGCAGTCGCCGCGCAGGGTGTCGGTATCGCCAAGGGTGCCTGTGAACGCGCGCTCGACTACGCCCAAGAGCGCGAGCAGTTCGGGCGTTCCATCAGCGACTTCCAAGCCATCCAGCACAAACTCGCCGAGATGCACACGAAGACCGAGGCCGCGCGTAATCTCACCTACAAATCCGCGTGGAGCGTCGCCAACGGCGACGGGCAACTGACCCAACTCGCCTCGATGGCGAAGGAGTTCTCCTCGCGCGTCGCGGTCGAATGCGCCGACGAAGCGGTCCAGATTCACGGCGGCTCGGGCTACGTCAACGACTTCGACGTGGAACGACTCTACCGCGACGCGAAGATTACCCAGATTTACGAGGGCACGACGGAAATCCAGAAGAACATCATCGCCCGCGAACTGCTCGGCAAAGGGTTCTGACGACCCACCGAACCATACCTAGGTGTGTAGGCATCGTTCTTTTGCGTTTCTCTCGTAACAATGCTAGTAACGATGAGTTCCAACTCGACTAGTGTTACAGGCACGAATTCGGAGGATGACTGGGGTGGACCGGACGAGCTCGATACGATAATGGAGGTCCTCTCCGACCATCGTCGCCGATACGTTCTCTATCACCTTCGAAACAGCGACCATCCCGTCGAACGCGAGGAACTCGCCGAACGAATCGTCGAGTGGGACGACCGCACGACGGAGCACGACGAGGAGGGCGTTCTCACGGAATTGCGTCATAAACATCTCCCGAAGATGGAAGCGGACGGTATTATCGACCGAGAGGGTGAGAACGTCCGGTTCGACGAGCCGAACATGCCGATAGAGTCGTACCTCGACCTCGCGGTCGAGTTGGAACCCTCGGAGAGTTTCTAGTCACCATCGAGACGGCTGTATCGCTTCAGCGCGGCGCCACCACGACGCAGCGAACGAGGACCCGACTTCGAACCTGTTTTCGCGGAAGCCATCCTCGCCCGCGAGTGTCGTCCCGTCGCGTTCATTTCCGTCGTATTCGTTCCAGTCGTCTGGACACGCGTTATCACCGTCGCCTAGACACGCGTTATCTGTTGCCGGAATGCATAATATTAAAACAGGGAAAAATTGATATATACTGGAATGTCACAAAAACCAACTCGACGCTCCTTTTTGAAAGGTGCAGGGGTAGCCCTCGCAGGGCTGACGATGACGGTACCGACGGTTTCCGCGAGTTCGTCGGAAGACCGATACATTCTCGACCTCCGCTCCGTGAGCGAAAGCGATTTGGGCGATGTCGAAGTCGTCCACCGACTCGACCAAATCGACATCGCCGTCGTCAGGGCCGACGACGCGAAGATGAGCGGAACTCGATATTCGAAGGACGTAGAGATGACTGTCACGTTCCCCGAGGTGGAACATCACGGGGACGAACACGACCGACACAAGCGGATGAGCGACCCGTTGTATCGACTTCAGTGGGACAAACAAGCGCAGGACGTTCCGCGCGTTCACCGCAGGACGCGCGGTGAAGGGACGCGCGTTTCGGTCATCGACTCGGGTGCGTTCGAAGACCATCCGGACCTCCAACACGCGCTCAATACCGACCTCTCGAAGAACTTCACCGATGACGGCGGTGACTTCAATCCGGTCGAGAGCGACCACGGAACGCACTGCTCGGGTATCATCGCCGCTGACGGGTCGAACGAGGATGGCGTTATCGGCACCGCGCCGGACACCGACCTCGTTGCCCTTCGCGTGTTCACGGGACCGTTCGCCACCTTCGGCGACATCGTTGCCGCGATGGTGTACAGCGCGGACATCGAGTCCGACGTGGCGAACATGAGCCTCGGCGCGTACCCGCTCCCGAACGATTCCGATACGGCACTGCTACAGGAGACTATCGAGCGTGCGTCGGGATACGCGAACGAGAACGGGACGCTCCTCGTCGCGGCGGCGGGGAACGATTCGGCCAACCTCGACGCCGACGGCGACGTGATCAGCCTCCCGAACGAGGCCGACAACGTGATGAGCATCAGCGCCACCGGTCCCATCGGCTTCCTCTGGGACGACGAACAGCGCAAGGAGAATCACGAGGAAAAACGCGGCCACGGCGGTTGGCATCACGGCCGACATCACTACTGGCGGGCGCTGCATCACCTCCGTAAACCGACGTACGAACCCGCCTTCTACACCAACTACGGGGCGGAAGCCATCGACATCAGCGCCCCGGGCGGAAACTTCGACCAGGACGCACCCGAGGACGCCAACGCTCAGTACGACTTGGTACTGAGCACGGTCTTCGAGTGGGGCGACGAGGACGACGACGCGGACATGGTCCCCGCGTACGGTTGGAAGGGAGGAACGAGCATGGCGTCGCCGCAAGTCGCGGCGGTCGCCGCGCTCGTCAAGAGCGTCAACCCGGACGCGACGCCCGGCGAAGTGCGCGAACACCTCGAAGCCACGGCCCGTGACCTCGACGACCCGACCTACCACGGCGAGGGTCACCTCGATACGAAACACGCCGTGTGGCGGCGAATCCGCGACCACGACCACGGTCACGGCCATGGCGATGACCACGGTCACGGTCACGATGATGACGATCACGACGGCGACCACGGACACGGCCACAACGACTGATAGTTCGGACTCGCGGTGAACGCGACGGAACGACGGCAACCACGTTTTCTCTCCGCTTCAGATACGAGCACAAGCGACCGCCGCATCGGAAGCGTTCTCCGCTCTCTCGAAGCGTTCTCCGCTCTCTCGAAGCGTTCTCCGCTCTCTCGAAGCGTTCTCCGCTCTCTCGAAGCGTTCTCCGCTCACTCCGATTCGTACTCGGCCCAGATGTATCGGGTCGCAACCGAGCGGTAGGGCCGCCACCGCTCGCCGATTTCGCGCATCTCCTCGCGCGTCAGTTCCTCACCGTCGCCGTACAACTGCTGAATTCCGCGCCGAACCGCGAGGTCTCCGAGCGGAAGGATGTCCTCCCGTTCCAGCACGAACAATAGGTACATCCGTGCGGTCCAGTCGCCGACGCCTTTGATTTCGGTCAGCGCGTCCACGACCTCCTCGTTCGAGTGCGCGGCCAGCCCTTCCGCGGTGAAATCGTTCTGCCGGAACGCGCGCGCCGCGTTCTTCAGGTACTGGACTTTCGTGCGCGAAAGCCCGGCGTCCCGAAGGTCGGCGGCGGCGGCGTCCAGCACCGCCTCCGGCGTCACCTCGCCGAGCAGGGCGAAGACGCGCTCTTTCACCGCCGCGGCGCTCGCCGTCGATAACTGCTGGTTGATGATGGAGATACAGAGCCGTTCGTACTCCGTCCAGTTCGATTCCGTGTACGGGTCGTGCTTGTCGAGCAGTTCCGCCATCACGGGGTCCTCGCGGAGGACACGGTCGGCGCTCTCGGCATCCGCTTTTGTCCCGTCACGGGAAGGTTCCATACTGCCCAGCGGTACGAATCCGAGCGTAAAAAACGGCGTGCTTGGCGACGTCGGGCCGACCTCGCGTTCACATCGTCCTCGAACGCGGTCGATTACCCTTCCTGTTCCTCCTCTTCTTCCATCTCGGCCTCCTCCTCGCCGTCGACGCGCCGCCGAACGTCCACCTGATAGTGTTCGAGGATGTCGCGGCCGAGGAGGACCGGGTAGTCCATGTGACTTCGGTCCTCGATGCTCGCGGTGACGGTGTGGCGGTTGCCGCCGACGCCGATAACCACGTCGACGACGGGACGCGACTTGCTCGCCTTTCGGCTCCCGGATTTGACGCGCGTCATGCTCTTGATTGGACCGGCACCGATTTGCGCCGCGAGTTTGGTGTCGATGCTCGACCGGGTGGCCCCCGTGTCGGATTTGGCGACGACAGTTTCCGACCCGCTCGTTCCGCTCACCAACACTTCCTCGGTGTAGCCGATGACGACGGGTTCGGTCGGCTCCGGGCTGCTGCTAACGGGTTTGCACGAGGGAATCGAATCGTCGAGCGTGGCGGTCAGTTCCTCGACGCGGGTGTCGTCCACTTCGCCGCCGCCCGCTTCGATAGCGGCCTTTGCGATGTACGGTGCCGCGCTCCGCCCGGTCGCCTTGTACAGCCCTTTGAACCCGGCCGTCGGGTTCACTTCGAGGACGTACCAGCCGTCGTGTCCCTCGATGAGGTCGACACCGGCGTAGTCGAGACCGATGACGTCCGTCGCTCGACGAGCGATATCCACCACGTCGTCGGGGAGAGCGTCGGTCATGTCCTCCACGTCGCCGCCGAGCGCGACGTTCGTTCGCCAGTCGTTCTCCGGCGCGTAGCGGTTCATCGCGCCGACGATTCGGTCGCCGACGACGTAGACGCGGAGGTCCCGGTGTCGTCCCTCGTCGCGCTCGATGAGTTCCTGGAGGAACGCCTGCCGCTCGCCGACGCGCGGATTGACCAACTCTTCCGCGCCGACCTTCCACGTCCCGCCGCCGTGGGTTCCGATGGCGGTCTTGTAGACCGCTTCCTCGCCGTACTTCGCCCGCCCGTCGTTCAGGCGGTCGGTGTCGAGCGCGAGCAGTGCATCCGGGACTTGGATGCCAGCGTCCGCGAGACTCGACGCGGTGGAGAACTTGTGAATCGCCGTCATCACCGCGTGTGGTCGGTTGAGAATCGGAACGAGAGAGTCGTATATGTTCGCAAGTCCGAGGGCTTCGGAGGGTTGTTCCGTATTGGACAGCAACAGCCGGTTCGCAACGACGTCGATGTCGGGTTCGAGCGTGACGTCTCCGTCCTCGATTTCGACCGCCGTGTTCTCGTGGCGAAGCCACTCCGGTTCGTGACCGAGGTCTTCGATGGCGTTGCAGATCGCTTTCGTTTCTTTGCTGTTGTGTAGACTGAGTACACCTACGCGAACGGGCGAACCGTCAGAATCCATGTTGGATACATTTCGTCCGTTCGGCCTTAAATCGTTCTCACTCGTTTTGAAGCGTCAACGGCTCTCACAGAATGGTTTCGGAATCAGACAAGTGTAGTAGTATGTTTTTATGCGGTGGTCCCCGAGTGACGTACATGACCGGGGACGAGGCGGAGCCGTTCACGTATAATGGCGGTATCGTGAAGCCGGGCGAGACGCAGAACATCCGGTACGGAATCAGCGAGACGTATCTCGGTGATCCGGTACGGATACCCGTCACTATCATCAACGGCGAGCATCCGGGGCCAACCATCTTCCTTTCCGCGGCGGCCCACGGGGACGAACTCAACGGTATCGAGGTCGTGCGCGAAGTCGCCTACGATTGGAACCACGAGGAACTCCACGGGACCATCGTCTGCATGCCCGTGCTGAACGTTCCGGGCTTTCTCGCCCAACAGCGATACCTCCCCATCTACGACCGCGACCTGAACCGCTCGTTCCCCGGCCGCGAGGATTCCACGAGCGCGAAGCGGATGGCCGACCAGATATATCGCAACTTCCTCGAACCGTGCGACCTCGGCATCGACTTCCACACGTCAACCCGCGGTCGAACCAATATGCTCCACGTTCGGGCGGATATGCAAGACCCCGACGTCGCTCGACTCGCACGAGCGTTCGGGTCGAACGTCATCATCTCCTCCTCCGGCCCGTCCGGGGCGCTCCGACGCGAGGCGTCCGAGGGCGGTGCGCCGACGATAACCATCGAGATGGGCGAGGCCCACCGGTTCCAGCGCAACTTCATCGACCAAGCGCTCGAAGGCGTGATGAGCGTCTTCGCGGAGTACGACCTCCATCCGGACGACCCGGTGAAGTGGCCCGGCTGGCGAACCGTCATCGACGACGAGAAGGAAAAAACGTGGCTCCGCGCGGACGCCGGTGGCCTCGTGGAAATGCACTACGACCGCGGCTCGCTCGTCTACGAAGGGACGCCTATCTGCTCCATCACGAACCCGTTCAAGACGGAACGCGAAATCGTCGAGGCACCTTTCACCGGCCTCCTCGTCGGCGTTCTGGAGAATCCCGTGGTGTATCCAGGAAACCCGCTCTGCCACATCGTCGAACTGAACGCGGACACCCGCCGGGCGCTGAAACGCGACCGGGCACACGCCGAAACCGAGGGCGACGTCCAACCGCCGGGATACGTGGGGGTACCCGAACTCGGCGAGCAGTGACGAGGCGGTGTCGTCGGCTCGAAAAAAGCGGCAACCTGTGAGTCGGCGAATCGTTGACAGCTATTTTTGCCGCCGAACGCGAGCCGACCACGATGCGGGTCAAACTTTCCCACGCTAGAGAGCCTCTCACGCGGAAATGCGAAACCACCGCTCGCCTCCGCGAGAGCTATCAGCGCGGACGCAACTTCCCGGAAAGAACGCGGACAGGTAGTAACTTCTATTTGCTCCCAGTACCGACCATCCGATTGGAATGAGTCAATCGTACAACCGGGGCCTCATCGAGGACTTCGGCCGATGGCGCGAGTTTTCGGCCGGGATGTGGGCCTGGATTTTCCACAAATTTACTGGGTGGGTACTCATCGGCTACCTGTTCACGCACATCGCCGTGTTGAGTACCGCCACGGCGAATCCGGGTACCTACACCGCAACGATTCAAGGTCTCGAAGAACTGACCATCGTCCGAATCGGTGAAGTGGGCCTGCTCGCCGTGGCCGTTTTCCACATTCTCAACGGCGTTAGACTCCTCTTCGTCGATCTGGGTGTCGGATTGGAATCGCAGGACAAGAGCTTCTACGCCTCGCTCATCGTGACGGCAGTCATCGTGTTGGCGAGCGTTCCGACGTTCATGCAGGGGGCGTTCTAAATGGCGGAGCGCTACTCCTCCTTCCAGAGCGGAAGCATGTCGTGGTTCCTCCAGCGCGTCACGGCGGCGTTCCTCGTCGTGGTGCTGGCGTTCCACTTCTTCATGCTCCACTTCGTCCACCACGCGCCCGAAGTGACGTTCGCGGGCACACAGGCCCGGATGTCCCAAATCGGGTACTTCCTCACGATGACGCTGTTCCTCATCACGGCGGCGTTCCACGGCGTCAACGGCGTCTACGCTGCCCTGATAAATCAGGGTCTCACGGGAAGTCGAAAGACCGCGGTCAAATGGGTTCTCGTCGTGGCTGGCGTCCTGCTTTCCGCGCAGGGAATCTACGTCGCACTCGTCATGAACGGGTTGATGTAAATGAGCACGCAACTAACCGAAGAATCAGAGAGCGAGACCGAAACCGAGCGCACTGAAACCCCCGGCGACCGCCGACGGGCGGAAAAGAAGGCCCGTCAAGGGCGGTCGTCGGAGGTGCAGGAGCCGACCGAGGCGGACGAGGAGACGGTCCACCTCAAGGTGTTCCGCTACGACCCCGAAGTCGAGGGCAAGATGGACCCCCGCTTCGACGACTTCTACGTCCCCTTCGAGAAGGGGATGACCGTCCTCGACGCGCTGATGTACGCACGTGACCGGTTTGACACGACGCTCACGTTCCGTCACTCCTGCCGACAGGCCATCTGTGGCAGCGACGCGCTGTTTATCAACGGCACGCAGCGACTCGGGTGCAAGACGCAGATTTCGGACTTGGACGGGCCGATTCGCGTCGAACCGCTCCCGCACGCCGAGGTCGTCAAGGACCTCGTTGTCGACATGGAACACTTTTACGACCAGATGCACTCGGTCGAACCCTACTTCCAGACCAACGACGAGCCGAGCGACGAACTGGAAGAACAGCGCCAGACCCGCGAAAACCGCGAGAAAATCAAGATGTCCACGCGCTGTATTTGGTGCGGTGCGTGTATGTCCTCGTGTAACATCGCGGCGGGCGACAACCAGTATCTCGGCCCGGCGGCGCTGAACAAGGCGTTCCGGTTCGCCATGGACAAACGCGAAGGCGAGGACATGAAGGAACACCGTTTCGAAATCCTCGACCAGGAACACGGCGTCTGGCGCTGTCAGACCCAGTTCTCCTGTACGAACGTCTGTCCGAAAGACATCCCGCTGACCGAGCACATCCAGGAGCTCAAACGAGAAGCGGTGAAGAACAACCTCAAGTTCTGGTAAGGCTAATTCAGACACAATGTACGAACACGACGTAATCGTCGTCGGTGCTGGCGGTGCGGGGCTTCGTGCGGCCATCGCGGCCCACGAGGAGGGCGCAGATGTCGCCCTCGTCACGAAGCTTCACCCCGTACGAAGTCACACCGGCGCGGCGGAAGGCGGTATCAACGCGGCACTGAGAGAGGGCGACGACTGGGAACTCCACGCCTACGACACGATGAAGGGGTCGGACTACCTCGGTGACGCCCCGGCAATCGAGACGCTCTGTCAGGACAGCCCGAAAGAGACCATCCAACTCGAACACTGGGGGATGGCGTTCTCCCGCGAGGACGACGGTCGCGTCTCCCAGCGCCCGTTCGGTGGACTCTCGTTCGCCCGAACGACCTACGCGGGTGCCGAGACGGGTCACCACCTGCTCCACACGATGTACGAGCAGGTCGTCAAACGCGGTATTCAGGTGTACGACGAGTGGTACGTGAGCCAACTCGCCGTCACGAACGAAGACGACCCCGAGGAACGCGACTGTCACGGCGTCATCGGCTACGACATCCAGACGGGCAACGTCGAGGGCTTCGTCGCCCGAGATGGCGTCATCCTGACCACCGGCGGTCTCGGACAGGTCTTCGACCACACGACGAACGCGGTTGCCAACACCGGCGACGGTGCGGCGATGGCATACCGTGCAGGCGTCCCGTTGGAGGACATGGAGTTCATCCAGTTCCACCCGACGACGCTCCCCTCGACCGGGGTTCTCATCTCCGAGGGTGTGCGTGGTGAGGGTGGTATCCTCTACAACAGCGAGGGCGAGCGGTTCATGTTCGAACACGGCTACGCGAACAACGAGGGCGAACTCGCGTCCCGTGACGTGGTTGCCCGCGCCGAACTGACCGAAGTGAACAACGGACGGGGAATCAACGACGAGTACGTCCACCTCGACATGCGCCACCTCGGCGAGGAGCGCATCATGGACCGTCTCGAAAACATCCTCCACCTCGCGGAGGACTTCGAGGGCGTCAACGCGCTCGAAGAACCGATGCCCGTCAAGCCCGGCCAGCACTACGCGATGGGCGGCATCGAAACCGACGAGAACGGCGAGACCTGCATCTCGGGACTGTACGCCGCGGGCGAGTGTGCCTGCGTGTCCGTCCACGGGTCGAACCGC
>NZ_MEIH01000385.1:0-45894 GCF_001723155.1 Haladaptatus sp. W1 | reverse complement strand
TGGTTCCGAATGAGCACCCGCGACGAACTCGGATGGAACGCAATCAAGGGACGACCGGGTTAGTGTACCTGTTCCTCTTGTTCCCGCTCCTCGCGGTGGTCATCATCTCGTTCCAACCGTCGAAGTTTCCGACGTTCCCACCAGAGGGATTCAGTCTCAAATGGTACGAGACGTTCCTCAACAGCGACCGGATGCTCACGGCGCTCAAGAACAGTTTCATCGTCGCGCTCGGCGCGTCGGTGTGTGCGGGCATCGTCGGCACCATAACCGCCCTCGGCTTCGTCCGACGGTCGTTCCCCAAGAAGAACATCCTATCGAGCGTGCTCTTCCTGCCGATGATAATCAGCCCGGTCGTCATCGGCGTGGCGCTGACGGCCTTCCTCACGAAGATGGGGTTCCAGAAGAACTATCTGTTCCTCATCGCGGGCCACACGACGCTCGTGTTACCCTACATTTTCGTCACCGTCAGAGCCCAACTCTACGGATTCGACCAGTCGGTCGAGGAGGCCGCGATGACGCTCGGCGCGAACGAACTGGAGACCTTCTTCGAGGTGACCCTGCCACTCATCGCGCCGGGACTCGCCGCGGGAATGCTCCTCGCGTTCGTCATCAGTTTCGGCGAGTTCACGGCGACCCAGTTCTGGGTCCAACCGGCGACCTCGACCGCGCCCATCGAGATTTACACGATGGTTCGCACCAGTATCACGCCGATGATC
The DNA here is from genome assembly GCF_001723155.1 of Haladaptatus sp. W1. NCBI lineage: Archaea > Methanobacteriati > Methanobacteriota > Halobacteria > Halobacteriales > Haladaptataceae > Haladaptatus > Haladaptatus sp. W1. The sequence continues at coordinate 45,178 of NZ_MEIH01000385.1, read as the reverse complement.
AACGCGATGGCGACGGTGCTGATGCTCATCACCGTGGCCGTCCCGCTCACATTGGACCTCCTCCTCGGCAAGAACCTCATCCTCAAATCGGGGCTTTGAGACGTCGCCGGGAGTTTTCGTTTTCGCACTGGTGGGACGAAAGTCGAAGACACCATTCCGGTGGTCGGCCGGGACTGGGAGAGGTGAACCATCTCACTCTGCTCCGCCTGTCGTTCGTCTCCAAGACGAGGGCAGTGCTCTTCAAAGAGAGGTGTGTACGAAGCGTAACGCTTCGGAACGCGGTCAGCGTATCCCAACAGATAATGTGGGTTCTTTTGCTCGTCCCTGCCCGTTCTCCCCTGTCGTCCGCTTGTTCCCCTCACGACAACTACCCAAATAGCGTCACGATTGAACTCTGTCCGAGGATTTACCTATCGCGTCCTCGAATTTGGTAGTACGAATGGTCTCGAATGGGACGTCACCACTCTCCCCACTCGCCCAAGAAGCACTCGATGCGCTCGCGACCGCACTCCCGGACGAGAGAGAACTTACGTACGAGCAAGCGTATGCGATTCTGAAGGACGAAAAAGATATTGAGCGGCCTGCTGCTGAGGACATCGTTGAGCGGCTCTACATGAAGGGACATCTCTATGAAGTCGAGGGGAAGCTTCGACTCACTGATTACGAAGCTGAATAGCGATAGTTAGTCGTCGATCTCAAACGTGTCCCCCTATCTGGACTGAATCGCCGTAATGACTTCTCCAGATACGTCACAGAAGTCGTTGGGATACCGTCGATTACCTGCATCATCGGTGGTCCTGCTGGCGCCGTCGATCAGCAGTTGACGGGAGTAAGCTCCTTCGTATACAGTGAATCGTTGTTCATATCTTTGAGAGTTACCGTCAAGACGTCCGACTGACCATCGACGTCGACCTGTCCGAAGAATTGAAACCCGTCACTTGGTGGGAGGTTCGCTTCACCCTCTGGCGGACTCTTCTCGAAGACGACCGTCGGTCCGAAGGTGTCATCGAGTTCGTTCGGTCCGAACGTCCCGGCGTGAAGCGGTCCGGAGACGAACTCCCAGAATGGATCGAACTCGGAGAACGACGCTCGCTTCGGGTGGTAGTGGTGGGCAGCGGTGTAGTGAACGTCCGCCGTTACCCAGACTACATTCTGGATATTTTCCGACTGCATGAATGAGAGTAATTCCTTGATTTCGATCTCTCTTCCCTTCGGTATCCCACTGTCTGCGTTTGCGGCGGCTTCATACTTATCACCGTCAGTGACCACGAGTCCAATCGGCATGTCCGCCGCGATGATTTTCCACGTCGCCTCGGATTCCGAGAGCGCGTCTTTGAGCCAGCTCATTTGCGTATCGGCGAGGAAGGGACGTTTCTCCTCTGTTCGTTCTGGCTCATCTCGGTGCTCGCCCGCGAAGGTCGGGTGGACAGGGCCGAGGAGATATTCGAGAACGTCCGGAACTGTTCGAGTTCGGTGGGGCTGCTCGCCGAGCAGGTCGACGTCGAACGGGGGGAACTGCTGGGAAACTTCCCGCAGGCGTTCAGCCACATCGGCTTCATCAACAGCGCGATATACATCGTACAAGCGGAGGACGGTAGATCCGCGTTCGATTCGGCCGAAACCGTCGTCGACCCGTACGGAAGCGGGTCGGTGACCCGCGACTGAGCGGTATCGGCCCACTCGTCTTCGTGAGCGATACGAACAACGGCAGCGAGGTGAACGATGGCGGACTTGGATGAATGGAGGACTTGGACGGCGGCTAGACTTCGATGACGGCGAAGATCGAACTATCGTGTCCCGTCCTCGTCGAGGACCTCCGTCGAGTTATCCCGTGGCCGGTAGCCTATCGCTCGAAGGGTGTGGGTGAGCGAGAGACAGCGGTCGTCGTTTCGGGAGATGGCGTGAGCCGTGAGCGGGTTCGTTGGCAGGTCGGCGAGCGCGGCGGACCGCAACGCGTCGTGACAGTCGCGGGGGCTCAGCCACATCGCACGGGCGAACCGAGCGTACGCCTCCGGGTACGACGTGTCGGGGTTTTCTTGGGTTTCCCGAAGGTCGTCGCGCGACATCAACCACCCGATGCGGAGGTTTACCGCTTCGATGCCGCTCTGACTGGCGAATCGAGCGCCGATGGCCTCGCTGGACCCTTCGTCACGCCGTACCACGAGTCGGGGTGCGGTCGAGCGTCGTGGGAGACGGCCGGTGTCTCCTCCCGCAGGGTTTCCGGCTCGTCGGGGGCGACGGTTTCGTTCCCGTTGACGGCGTGATTCGAACTCGCGTAGACCACGCGGTCGAGCCCGTTTTCGACCGCCGCCTCGTACGCGTTGTACGTTCCCTCGATATTCACCCTGTGGAGGTCGTCCCAGTCGGCGTACGGGGACGGGTTCGCCGCGAGGTGAATTAGCACATCCTCGTCGGAGAGGGCGTCGATAAACGCGTCCCTGTTCGTCACGTCGAGCGGAATGCTCTCCATGTCGTCCCGCTCGCTGTGCGTGATGAGCGTGAGGTCGTGGTCATCGAAGGCCTCGATAACTTCCGCTCCGACGTTGCCGGATGCACCCGTAACGGCGATACGTGCCATATCGTGCGGTCGTGAGCAACGCACACATAGGTGATGGCTACTCAAGTGCGAGGTTCTCGATGTACGACCGCACAGAATTGATATGCTCTCGCGTCTTTTGACGCGTGGGAATCCACGAAGTGGCTAGTAAGCTCGCGCGTTTCCTTGGGCGTGAAAAATGCTTTCACGTCCTCTCTCACCGATCACCGTCCAATCATGACCACGAACTGTACGTTCCAGCGCGCGTGGAGCCGTATCAAAGCGGCCTTCCCACCGATGTGCAACCGGCGTTTCAGCCCAGAATACCGCATTCCCGTCCACGGTAGAGTTTTCAGCCCACTGGGTAGCACTATCAGCGTCAGACGACACATAGGCTCAGACGTGGTAGAGTGGGATTCAACTTTGTTACCACACGACGAATTAATTCGAAGTCGTGCGAGACGGCTTCTCGTGATGACGAGAGGCGTAACGCGTCTCTCGAACCACATCGGTACGACCAAAGACTGTAGTCGCCAGCGTGAAAACGTCGATATCCATAGATACGGCGGAAAATCACTCAATACCACCGTTCGTAGAATATCCGGTAATGCAGTGACCGGTAGAAATCGAACTAAATTGACGGCATGTATCCGTGTCCTAAAGATGTATCATTACGTCTGTTCAAGCAATAAGCTAAAAGTGTGTAGATAAGCAAACATAGTATAATGTCGCTACACGAACAACGGCAATACCGAGGATATTTCCCAAGTAGACGACATAAGTATCTTACATTCGGTATCTCGGCCGTCGTTGGATTTTGGAGTTACTGGGCGTTCTCTCATGGCGTTGTCTTTGCAACGATGTATGTCATTGCATACAGTCTCCTGGGAATCTTGTTTGTACTACTTTGGGAGTGACCGGGTGGCAATCTCAATTACGAGTGCCTGAGCTATCTTATGTTTTCGGTTGAATGAAGACATCAAGGTACCTCCCTCAAAAAGCTCCCCTGGCGCGAGCAAATGAAATCAGTGATTAGATAATTCCCCTGAGTCGGTTAAAATGTCACTCGAATCATCCGGGAAACCGCGAAATTAGGCCCGTTCTGTCTCATCCTTCGAAACTGTGAACTTCTACTCACCGAACATCGATATAGCGAATATCGATATAAAACCTGTTGTCGTTCTCGCTAGCTCGTTAGTTTTGGCGATGCGCGTCTACTACCTGGGACTGTAACATCTATTTTCGGCACCTCTCAACGACGCGCTCAAACGACGCTGAATCGATGACGAACCGCACGAGATTTGCCACGGTCGCTCGATTCGGACCGTATCGAACGGTCGTTGTGGGTGAGGCTGTACGGAGAAGACTCGAATATGCGCTTTCGGACGGTAATCCCCGTCTACGACCGATGTCTTCGCTCGGCGATGATTTCGACGAGACGCTCGGGTTCTTCCGCTGCGAGCGTCAGGACGGCATCGTGAATTTCACGCTTTTCCTCATCTCGGATTCCTCGCCGTCGAAGTTCCGGGACGACCGTAATCCCGACTGCATCTTCGAATTCGTCCCACGTATCGCCTCGCGCGTACAGTGGTCGTTGTCGAACCTCCGAATATTCGAACGCGGGCCCGGACATCTCCGTCGCCGACTCGTTCGTGGACCGTGCCTGCGTCGCCTCTGGGTAGTTCTCCTCGGTAGGAGCATCGATTTCTGATTGCACGGAGGGTTCGTGGGAGGACTCGGATGTCCCCTGACCAGCCCCCTGATCGGTCTCATCGCTTTCGACGGCACCCAAATCGTCGAAGGGATTCGCGTCAGTCATCGCTCGACACCCCCGTTGACGACGATGGAGGCCAGTTCCTCGAAGTTCTCAAGTTGGCTGTTTTCGGGGTCGTAATCCAGGAGCGGTTGGTGTTCTTTCAGCGACTTCGAAAGCGATGCACTGTATCGGATACCGGGTTTCGGCGGCTGCATCTCACCCTCGTCGATCGCCTCGAACTCATCGGCCGTGATTCGCGCAAAGTTTGGAACTTTCCCTTCCGTCGCCTCGGCCGTATTCAGGTTTTCGAGAAGTTCGCGGTCTTCAGTTCGCTGGTCGATTCGCTCGCGGAGTTTGTTCGGGACGAGCGCAAGAACGTCGATATCGATGTACTCCCGCGAGGGAGTGATAAGCCGCTCCATCGTCCGTTTGTACCCACCGATGGAGCTGGACCCCGGTTCGAGGGGGATCATTACGTTTCCGGATGCGACCAGTGCGTTGTTGTTGAGCATTCCGGGATAGGCCGGGCAGTCGAACACGATGTAGTCGTATCGCTCCCCGAGAAGCGGGTCGACGATTTTCGTTTTAACCCGTGCAGACCCCTGAAGCGCACCTGCAAGGTCTTTTTCGACATCTTCGAGCGAATCCGAGGACGGAAGGAGGTCGAAACCGAAATCGGTCTCCTGAACGAGGTCGGCGGCGGTCGCATTGCCGTGGTCGAGGATGACATCGCCGAGGTTGGTCTCACCTCGGTAGACATCACCGAAGCCGAGACCGTTGGTCGCGTGGCCGTTTGGATCGAGATCGGCAAACAACACTCGACCACGTTCTGTCAGTTGGCGTGCGAGATTCATCGAAATCGTTGATTTGCCGACGCCGCCTTTCAAGATGACTACGCTCACAGCGCGTGGAGTGTCTACGTTAGCTACCATTGTGTTCCCCGGCCGCCGGAATGTCGTTTTTAATAGGTGCATCATTTACACCAGGCACCTATTGTATGGTATTTGCTTACTTCGGCGGTTGAGATAGCCGTCTCGCCACAGAGACATAAACTTGCCGCAAGTAGATGGTTGAACTACAATAGGTAACTTAGAGAAGGCAGGTACTGTAGCTGAGTCACCTATTGGAGCCACCATCGGTGCCCGACTGTTGAATACGAACGGAAGAGATTAGCCACCGAAGTTAGCAAAGATAGATGGCTAAGCGAGAATAGGTAGTACAGGAATCGTAGCAAAGGTACCTGAGGCACCTATTGTAATTCAGGCTGATCTATTGTAACGGAGGTGAGTGGACGAGATATCAGTGAACACGGTATCAGTGAACGTGTATCGGTCGAACTCGTTCAAACGGTCGGTCGAGTCTCAAAACAGGACAGCAAAAAGGAATAGGTAGCTAAATATCAATAGTTGCAATAGGTAGAGAGGGTACCTCGTGAATCTACACCAGAGAGGTCAGCTGGACAGTGTGCAGTAACACCATCTTCGCAACACGGTCTTCGCAACACGGTGCACCCGAGGAGGTACCCCGGAGAAAACCTCTACAGGGATATCCTGACGCATCGGCCGAATGGTCACTGTTAAAAAAGGGGGAAGAAGTTCGTGGGTGGCTAAATTGAAGTCTTATCGATCTCGATTTTCCCAACAGCACGATTTCCCTCAACAGCAACCGCTGCTACTCACCGCTGCTACTCCTGGTTTTACGCATCGAATTCGACCGATCCTTTGTATTTGAATTTGATTTTGTCGCCCTCGCGCCACTGCCAGTAGTAGTAGCGATTGTCGTTGATCTCTTTCACCGTAATCGTAGCTCTGGAAGGCACATCGTCGGGGAGGTCATCAGGTCGCTCCTGAGCATGTTCCTCTTCTCGCTCGGCCAGTCGTCGTTCGCGCTCTCGATACTCGGCCAACTCCGTGGCGTATCTGGCGACATATCGGAGCAGTTCGGATGAGTATTTGTCGAGCGTTTCGGCGAAATCAGTCGGAAGGTCTTGCGGTGGAGTCGGTGGCGAGTAGGTCGTGGATGAATGGATGACGGGTGTTTGGCGTGTGTTTGACGAGTGTTTAACCAACACGGATGGCAGACTCGTTGCGTTGTTGGTTAAACCGAGCGGTGAAAGCCGAGTTCTCGTCGAGGCCATCGACGCTCACGCCCAAAGCGACACGCTTTCTTGGGACGTTACGCGTGGAATCCGCTGGCCTGCTGGCCTGTCGAAATCCATCCGAGTTCGGCCGCAACCCCCTCCCCCCGTTATCGAAGTGTAAACGGACGAGTGATGGGGGGGAGGTGTTGGGAACGAGAGGGGGGATGAGAAAGAGGAAAAGACGGTGCTGTGGACGTATTGGAGACAGATGGATTTCAAGATGAGTTCTAAGACGGGTACTGAGTGGTTCTAAAGCCGAAAAACATCATATTCGACATAGTATATTAAAAAGGAAAGATTTAAGTTAATAGGGTCAAAACAATATCCGCAAACTGTAATCCATAGTAGTTAAAATGAGTTTGGAGAGGGTTCTAGAGCAACGAGAGAAGCGTATTGTCACCCCCACCTCTCCAAACGAGAATTACACTTCGATAACGGGGTGGGGGTGACGTCACCTCATCGACATCCTCATCAGTGGGCGGTATACAACTGTTCGTCGGACCGTTCTTCGAAACGTGCCTGGGAGAACCTGTGGGCAACACGTTGCAGCCGTCGATTGTGGTTTCCCGGCGTATCTCGTTCACGAATCGGCTGTTACACTTCGACAACGGGGTGGGTGTTCGAACGTGTCTTCTCCATACCGACAATGACCGTTGAAAGCAAGAACACGATGTATCACAACCACTGGGAGGGTGTTGAGTTACACTTCGATAACGGGGTTGGCAACGACCAGTAAGTCGATGCTTGCTGTCGGTTTCTTCTCCAATTTACACTTCGATAACGGGGTAAGCGGTGTGGTGGGGCGAGAATTGCAGTGGCGTCTCGACGTCGCAGTCCGTTACACTTCGATAACGGGGTCTTTTCGTCCATCGTTACACTTCGGCGACGGGGTGAGTTGGGCCGAGAACCGGCACCTATCTGCTGATTTCGGGTTTATTCACTCTTCGAGATTCCCGTTGGCGTGGAAAACGATACACTTCGAACACGGGGTGGTAACGAACGATTCCGAGATTGTCACCGACTGCTGCTGGCAGTTACACTTCGACACAGGGGTTTGTAATCGTCTGCTATCCGTCGTTCACGAACTCTTGAATCTCTGCATCTTCGTTTGCGCGATGGTCTTGAGGTGGTCCGTTTCGTCGGCTATCGCCGAAAGTCGGGAATCTTCCGCAAGCAGATCGAGAATTGGTTGGGGATTATCCGAAAAAGAAAACTCCATGTGCATTCCCTGACCCCGGCCACGGCTTTTCCGCTCGGCGTCAACGATTCCGTACGTGTTGAGCTCTTTGACGTACTTGATGTACGTTTCGCGCGTCATCTGGTCGGCGTCCAACAGCTCCGTGATCCACTTGTAGACTTGATACCCGACGGGACTCGGGACGGACGTCGTGGCGTGGGCCGTATGTACCGCGACGGCCGCCGTTGCATAGAGTGAGATTTTCTTTTGCGTGGAGAGCCCTTCGATTTGGGTCAGCATGCGATCTTTATCAACTTCGTCCTGTGAGTCTCGGACGTGCGATTCCGTGACCATGTCGTCGTTTTGTCGGTCGGCGAGGTCGCCGGCTTTCCGGAAGAGGTCGATTCCTTTGCGGGCATCACCGTGACTTTGGGCGGCGAATGCCGCAACCAACGGAATAACATCGTCACTGAGGGCCCCGGCTCGGAAGGCGTCGCGACGGTGTTCGAGGATTTCTCGAAGCTGGTTCGCGTCGTAGTCTGAAAAGGGGATGTCTTCGGGGTTGAACGAACTCTCCGAGCGCCCGTCGACGTTCTCCATGAACTTGGGGTCGTTCGTCAGGGCGGCGACGGACACCGTCCCGTGAATGGTGTCCGTCTTCCCCGCGCGCGACAGTTGATAGAGCAGTTTCGAATACGCGGGCTCGTCTTCTCGACCGACGAGGAGGTCGATTTCGTCGAGGATGAAGATGACCGAATCGTAGTACGTGTTGATAAGGTCGTAGAGTCGTTCGTACTTCTGTTCGGTGGAGACGCCGGTTGCCGGAACGCCGGTTTTGACGCCCACGTCTTTCGCGACCGTTTCGACGAGTTTGTAGACCGCACGGTCGAGGGTGGTGATCGGCTGGCAGTTGAGACTGATAACACCGAAATTGATATCCTGTGATTCACAGAGCTCGACGATTTGTCCGCAGACGGCATTGACGATGAGGGACTTCCCGGTACCGGAGGGGCCGTAGAGAAGCATATTGGGGGGGCGCTCATCACGCAAGGCCGGTTTGAGATAGGCGACGACCGCTTGGAGTTGGTCGTCACGGCCGACGATGCGTTCTTCGTCGATGATGGTATCCGGTTCGACGAGGTTCCGGTTCACGAAAACCGATTTACCGGAGTCCTCCTCGAGGAGCTCACGAATCGTTTTTTGACCGGAGCCGTCGGCCGTCGGTGGGTCGGCCGCGGTTCCCTCGGAGCTATCCGAGAGAGCGTCGTCCGGTGTCCCCATGTCATCGTCTGGCATATCAAAAGGCAACGAGACTACGGATAAAAAACTACCTATGTCGAAGTCTAACTGCTCGAAGAGGGTAGTTTTACCATCTCAAATGGTGGACTGGTAATAATCGCTGAGAACCCCAACCGAAGTCTAAAACCGGAACCGAAGAGACGGCAAAATATCACCCCGCGAGCTAGTCCGTAATACGCAAGTTGTCGCCGACTTCGTAGAGATACCCTCGAAGCAACAGCGTTTCGAGCAGGTCGTCGACGAGTACGCTCTCGATATCATGCGCTCGAAGCACTCGACCTGCTTGCTCGTAGGTGAACGACTCACCCGAACCGAAGCGAGTACGCAGATGTGTGAGCGCTTCCGTTGCCATCGGTGATAATGGCGTGTAGTCGGAATCCCGGTGGGGCATCGTGAACAGTAATCCCTTCGACTCTCGGGGTGTTAAGAATTCGTCCCATCGAGATTCCCTCCGGATTACAATTTTCCACGTTCGCAACTGAATCGATACCTGAACGGACCACAGACAGGTACCCAAAGCCGCCATCGTGTTTGTCGATAGACCAGTGATTTGCTCTGCAATCATCGTCTCGTTGTCTTCGAGTACGGAAGAATGGGAGAAGTAGAGCGTATAGGGAAGTAGAGCGTATAGGGAAGTGGCAGAGAAAGCGGTGAGAGAGAAAGAGGTAGAGGGAAAGCGGTGGGAGAGATAGTCCCCAGAGAATGGATGGAATAGTTAACTCCTGGAAAATAGGTGGAATAGGTGGAATGGGTGGAATGGGTGGAATGGGTGGAATAGGTGGGTAGCGAGAATAGAAACAGAGCGTATCGGAAGAATCGGAAACTACCCACTTCCGCTTCGTCTCGAATTCGTCACGTGGGCGATAGCTAGACCGCTATGCGGTCAAGCCAAGCCGCAGTGTACACATGTTCTGTTTCCTTCGTACACAAAAAAGTTAAACAGCTATTCCACGACTGGTTAGATGAGTGTCGTTAGCATGCAACGAACTATCTTCGACGACAGCGAGTACGAACGGCGTTTAGAACGGACGAAAGAGCGACTGCGTGAAGCGGAACTCGACGCGCTCGTCGTGGCCGACCCCGCGAACATGAACTATCTCACGGGGTACGACGGCTGGTCGTTCTACGTGCATCAGGCTGTCGTGGTCTCCCTGGAACGTGACGAACCCGTGTGGGTCGGTCGCGGAATGGACGCCAACGGCGCACGGGCAACCACGTGGCTCGACACGGAGAGCATTCGGGCGTACGACGACGACTACGTTCACTCGCCGTACGACCGTCATCCGATGGATTACCTGAGCGCGGTTCTCGAAGACCTCGACGTGGACGACGGCGACATCGGGTTGGAGATGGACGCCTACTACTTCACCGCGAAATCCTACACGCGACTCCAGAAGAACCTCCCCGAAGCCGACTTCGAGGACGCGACGCTCCTCGTCAACTGGCTTCGAATCAAGAAGAGCGAGCAGGAACTCGACTACATGCGCGAGGCGGCGCGCATCTCCGAGGAGGCGATGCTGGCCGGACTCGACGCCATCGAGGAGGGGGTTCCCGAGTACGAGGCAGCCGCCGCCATCTACGACGGTCTCATCCGCGGCACCGACGATTTCGGCGGCGACTATCCCTCCATCGTTCCGCTGATGCCCTCGGGCGACCACACGGGGACACCCCACCTCACGTGGACCGACCGGGAGTTCGAGGACGGCGACCCCGTTATCATCGAACTCTCCGGGTGTCGGCACCGCTATCACTCGCCGCTCGCCCGGACGACGTTCGTCGGCGACCCCCCGGACGAGATTCAGCGAACGGCAGACGTGGTGGTCGAAGGACTCGAAGCCGCGCTCGATGCCGTCGAACCCGGCGTCACCTGCGAGTCGGTTGAGAAGGTTTGGCGGGACACCATCGCACAGTACGACCTCGAAAAGGAGGACCGAATCGCCTACGCGATGGGACTGGGATACCCGCCGGACTGGGGCGAGCACACCGCCAGCATGCGTCCCGGCGACGAAACGGTGCTGGAGAAGGACATGACCTTCCACATGATTCCGGGCCTCTGGTTCGACGATTTCGGGGTTGAGCTGAGCGAGACGTTCCGCGTCACCTCGAACGGTGCCGAAGTGCTGGCCGATTTCCCGCGACGCCTCTTCACGTCGTAATCCACATTCGACAAAATGTCCCTATCCGACCTCTGAAACCGGACACGAAACGAATCCAAGGGGAAAATTTGAACCTCGTTCAAATCCGCCGAAATTACGGTCTGTGTGCTCATATGACACGGAATGCCATGCATCCGTCACGCCGTTCGACTCCCCACTGAAACGTATAGTCAAATCGCTATTCTTACGATAGTGGTACGTATAGCGCCACAGCTTACCGAACAGGGGTATAGTACGCTCTAATCGGCGTGTGTCAATGTCGGTATGTTGTTGAATTGTGTTCAATAATCAAATTCAATATTGGAGTATCAGTAAAATTTTTGTCCTTGTTTGAACAGAGTTCGTACATGGGGAGTCCACCGATAGACGAACTTCACTTTGAGGCACCGAACATCCAAACGGAAGTGCCGGGACCTCGGTCGAAGGAGCGTATCGAACGACAGGCGCGCATCGAAAGCAGCGCTGTCGCATATCCCAAGCGCGTTCCGATCGCCATCGAGGACGCACAGGGGGCGACGGTTCGCGACGCGGACGGGAACACGTACATCGACATGTTCGCCGGCATCGGCGTGTTGAACGTCGGGCACGCCAACCCATATGTCCTCGAAGCAGTGGAAGCGCAGACGAGGAAGGTCGTTCACACCGTTGACTTTCCGACCGAAGCTCGTCTCGATCTCATCGAGAAACTCGACGAAATCGCCCCTGGAACGCTTCAAGGTAACAACAGGGTTGTCTTCGGCGGGCCCACTGGGAGCGACGCCATCGAGGCGACCATCAAACTCGCCAAGTACAACACGGGCGGCGACGGCCTCATCGCATTTCGGGGGGCGTACCACGGAGCAAGTTCCGGTGCACTGAGTCTGACCGCTGGTCGGAAGTACAAGCGAGAGTACACGCCGTTGCTCGCGGACGTAACACACCTTCCCTACCCGTATCCGGAACGTCAGAATCTCTCGCCCGAGGATGCCGTCGACCGCGCACTGTCGAACGTCCGTGAACTCGTTGAAGACCCGTACGGTGGCCTCGCGAATCCTGCAGGTATCTGGGTCGAACCGATTCAGGGCGAAGGAGGAGTAGTCGTTCCACCCGAGGGATTCCTCCCTGGCCTCCGTGAGATTGCCAATGACAACGACCTCCCGCTCATCGTCGACGAGATTCAGACTGGATTCGGTCGGACGGGTCAGTGGTACGCTAGCGAGTGGGAGGGCGTGACGCCAGACATCGTTCCGATGGCGAAAGCCATCGGCGGAATTGGTCTTCCGCTTTCGGCCACGATGTACCACGAGGACCTCGACACGTGGGAGGCGGGTGGACACGTCGGTACCTATCGCGGGAACGCTCCGGCGATGCGGGCCGGTTTGCGCGCCATCGAGTACATCCAAGACCACGACCTGCTCGCCCACGCTCGTGACGTCGGCGCGTACATCCGCGACCGACTGCACACTGTTGCCGAGGAGGTCCCTCAGTTACAGCAGATTCGAGGTCGCGGACTGTTCGTGGGTGCCGAGTTCGTCGACGAAGGAGGACGACCTGGCAAAGCGGCCGTGAACGCCGTTCAGCAATACTGCTACGAACACGGCGTCCTCGTGTGGAGTGCCGGACGGGATGGCGAAGTGCTCCGACTCATACCCCCGCTCGTCATCACCCACGAACTCGTGGAGACCGCTCTCAACGTCGTCACGAACGCGATTCGAGAGGTCTGTACACCCACTTCCGGCTCAGGGACAGTGTAACCCCAAAACGATTGTACTACGTTCGATACTCGACCATTTTATTGAATACTGTTCACATAAATCGAAATGATTAAATATTAGGGTGAAAGAGCGTTAGTTGTCATGCCAAAGGGTAACAATGGCCATTCTGTGAATCGACGGAACGTTCTCAAAGTAACCGGAGCGACCGGTGCAGCTAGCCTAACCGGACTCGCCGGTTGTAGCGGATTCGGGAGCTCCGAACCGGATCGGGATCATTTCAAACTCGGAGTCGTGACCTCCCTCTCCGGGGATCTTCGGTTCGGCGGGAACGTCACTCGCCGCGGCTACGAACTGTGGAAAAAGGAAGTGAACAGCAACGACGGCATCGAAATAGATGGCAGTAAGTACGAGGTGAAACTCACCTATGCGGATGCTAAGTCCGACCCGAGCACCGGCGCGGACGCTGCTTCGAAGATGATATCCAACGAAAAGGTCGATGCCGTGTTGGGACCCTATTCGAGCGGCGTCACCCTCGCTGTCGCTCCGATAATGGACAAGAACAAGATGCCACACATCACGGGAAGCGCCGAGTCCCCCCAGATATGGCAGAAGAAACCCAAGTACACCTTCGGGACGATTCCGACGGTCGCCCTCATGGCGAAAGAAGCCGCGAAATCAGTGTACAGCTTCGACCCTGCTCCCAAGTCCGTCTACATCACCGGCGTCAACACGCCGTTCTCGAAAGCGACCTCACAAGCGTTCCGATCCGCCGCCAAGGACGCAGGGGTCGATATCGCGGGCTACGAACTGTTCCCCCGAAGTACCGATTACTCGAACGTCGTGAGCAAAGCCAAGAACTCGAACCCGGACTTCCACTTCCACGGCGGTCACATCGGAAGCCACGTCGACTTGGTGAAGGCGGCTAAACAGATCGATTACAGCCCGAATGGCTTCATGTGTCACTACGGCGTGAACACGAGCAGTTTCAAGGAGGGTGCGGGTGCCGCCGGCAATTACATGTTCGGTGCGACGGTGTGGCTTCCGAAAGTCCAACGGTCCGGTGGCATGCTGTTCGGCACGCCGAAGAAGTACACCGACGCCGCGAAAACGACCTACAACAGCCAACCGGACTACACGCAGGCGGCGTCCACCGCCGCTGGCATCGTATTTCAAAAAGCGTTCAAGAAGATGGGAGTCACACCGCCGCTCTCACAGGACGAGCGGAACGAACTCGTCTCGACGCTTGAGAATATCAACGTGAAAACGTTCTACGGTGACGTCCAGTTCGAAACTGATGGCGAGTTTTATCACAACAACGTGAAGACTGAACCGCTTGCGATTCAGTTGGACAAAAAGGGCGAACCCACCATCGTTGGACCGAAGGACGCCGCCGAAGGGACACCAAAGTACCCTGTCCCCGGTTGGAATAAACGGTGACCCCATGGTCGATTCAGGATTACTCGTTCAGACGGTCATCAACGGGTTGCTACTCGGCGGCATCTACGTCACCGTCGGCGTCGGGTTCTCGCTTGCGTTCGGCGTCCTCGAAGTCGTTGACTTCGCCGTCGGAGAGTACGTGATGCTCGGTGCGTTCACGGCCGCGCTCCTCGTGCCGCTCTTCGGTAACGAAGGGCTGTTCGTCATCCCGTTCGTGTTGCTCGCGTACTTCGCACTAGGCTTTCTCATCCAACCATTCATCCATCATGTGACCACCGGCGACCGCCCCCATCCGTTGTTGATGGGGCTCGTGTTCACGTTCGGGCTGGCTACCTTCATGCGTGGTTCGGTCCTTTCGATTTTCGGTCCGAACAACAAGAACGTCCCGTCGTCCATTCTCGCCGGCCGGCTATCCATTTCCGGCGTCGGTGTGTTTCCGACGGTTCGGGTCGCAACGGCCGTATTCGGTTTGTTGGCGCTCGGCGTCTTCATGTACTACCTCTACAACACGAAAGGGGGTGTCGCCATCCGAGCCATCGCCGAGGATAGGACGACAGCGCGACTAATGGGAATCAACATCAACCGATATCAGTCCATTGCGTACGGCGCGTACGCCGGACTCACTGCTACCGCCGGGGTGTTCATCGGGCTCGTTTTCACCGCGAATCCAGGGATGGGAATCCAGTACACGGCGTTCGCGTTCTTCATGGTTGTCCTCGCAGGGTTGGGATACCTACCGGGCGTCATCGTCAGCGGAATCGTCCTCGGACTTACACAGTCGATTACGGCCGTCTACCTCGGCGGCGAACTCGTGCTGTTCGCCCTCTTCACGCTCATTTACGTGGTACTGCTCGTCTCACCGGCAGGAATCCTTGGCAAGGGGGAGTGGGCGACATGAGCGACGACAAGTCGGATGCGACGCAAACGTCGAAGCCAGTGGTTGATAGTCGATTTCCAACACTCGGGTTGGGAATCGAAGAGAGCACATACCTCCGTCTCAGCCTATATGGCGTCGGGTTGATCGCTCTCTTGGCACTCCCCTTCTTCGTGAACTCGTTCTGGACGCGTATTGCGCTCCAAGCGCTCATGTGGATCGGGTTGGCCCAATCGTGGAACATGATCGGTGGATACGCTGGCTACTTGGACTTCGGCCACGGCGCGTACTTCGGCGTCGGCGCGTTCGTGACCGGTATCGTGATGGTTCAGTTCGGAGCCCCGTTCCTCGCGGGACTCCTCCTCGCTGCCGCCGTCGGTGCCGGCCTCGCGTACCTCATTGCCGTCCCGACGCTTAGACTCAAGGGAGCGTATTTCGCCATCGCCACGTGGGCGTTCGCGGAAGCGGTCAAACAGGGAGCGCTCATCACCGATATCACCGGTGGGACCTTCGGGATGAGCCTTCCGGTGGGACCGCCACCGGCAATCTTCTACTACGCGATGCTCGCCATGACAGCAGGAACCCTGCTACTGACCTGGAAACTCTTCGAGCGTAGCGAGTTCGGCTTTCAGGTCAAAGCGCTCCGCGACGACGAGGACGCGGCCGAATCGCTCGGCATCGATACGACGCGCGTCAAGCGTCAGGTGTACGTCCTCTCGTGCGTCGTCGCGGCGCTGTTCGGCAGCCTCAACGCCTACTTCATCACCTACATCCATCCCAACTCCGTCCTCGCCCCTATCGTGACCGACCGAATGGTCATCATGGCGCTGTTGGGCGGTCTCGGAACCGTCGCTGGCCCGGTGGTTGGTGGGCTTATCGTGTTCGCACTGGAACGCCTTTCGGCGTTGTTCCTCGGCGAGTCGACGTTCTACCTGCCGCTGATAGGCGTTCTGATAATGCTCGTCGTGTTGTTCGCCCCGAGCGGCATCGTCGGCTTTCTCAACGGGGACGTTGGCAGCACCGACATCAAACGCAACCTCCGCGAACTAGCAGACAAATTCAATTTCAGATGACCGAGACAATTCTGCACACAGAGAACCTCACGAAGAAGTTCGGCAAACTGACCGCGAACGACCACATCTCCCTCGAAGTACCGCGGGGAGAGATTCGTGGTATCATCGGCCCGAATGGGAGCGGCAAGACGACCTTCTTCAACACCCTCACGGGATATTACGAACCCTCCGGCGGGTCGGTCGTCTTCGACGGTACCGACGTGACCGGTTGGAAGCCACACCGAATCGCTCGCCGCGGGATGGGTCGAACCTTCCAGATAGTCTCACCGTTCAAGAACATGACCGTCCGGCAGAATTTGCTCGCCGTGAGGGCACCCGACGAGGTGGACAAAGACGAACGGGCCGACGAAATCCTCTCGTTCCTCGAAATCGACCACATCGCGGACAACCAGGCCCGCGGGATGAGTGGTGGCCAGCAGAAGTTACTCGAATTGGCTCGGGTACTGATGTTGGACCCCGATTGCATCCTACTCGACGAACCGACGGCGGGCGTTAACCCCGCCCTCGAAAATCGAATCCTCGAACACATCGAGACGCTCAACGAACGGGGAACAACGTTCGTCATCGTGGAACACGATATGACGGTGATGCGGACGGTCGTGGACACCGTCTCCGTCTTCGACCAGGGCCGCCACATCGTCGAAGGCCCGTTCGAGGAGGTAAAACGGGACGAACACGTCCGTGAGGCCTACCTCGGTTCGGCCGCCGACGAGGGGGTGTCGCTGTGACCAGCACAGACGAACCCCCCACGCTTGTAGCCGAGGATGTTGTTGCCGGCTACGACGAACACGAAGTGCTGCATGGGGTTTCGCTGTCGTCACATCCCGGCGTCACCTGCATCTTCGGACCGAACGGTTCCGGCAAGTCGACTATGTTGAAGACGCTGAACGGCGTCGTGCCGATTTGGTCGGGGACGGTTCGATACGGCGAGAAGGAGATCACCGACCTCAACCCAGAGGAAATCGTGACGACCGGAATCGCGACCCTCCCACAGGGCGGCGGCGTGTTCGAATCGCTCACGGTAGCCGAGAATTTGCGCGTCGGCGGATTCACG
This sequence comes from Haladaptatus sp. W1, assembly GCF_001723155.1. Classification (NCBI taxonomy): domain Archaea; kingdom Methanobacteriati; phylum Methanobacteriota; class Halobacteria; order Halobacteriales; family Haladaptataceae; genus Haladaptatus; species Haladaptatus sp. W1. The sequence goes on along the minus strand of NZ_MEIH01000385.1, from coordinate 27,982 downwards.
GAGGCGGACGGTGACGTCCTCGCGCAACGACGGGAGGAAGTGATCGAAGCGTTTCCTGCCCTCGAAGCGAAACTCAACGTGAAAGCCCGTTCACTCTCGGGCGGGCAGCAGATGATGGTCAGCCTCGGTCGGGCGATGATGACCGGCGCGGACACGTACCTGTTGGACGAGCCCTCCGCCGGACTTGCCCCGGCGCTCGTTGACGACGCGTTCGACCTCATCGAAACTCTCGTTGACCGCGGGTCGCGGGTGATTCTCATCGAACAGAACGTGTCTGCCGCACTTCGACTGGCGGATTACGTGTACATACTCGCCGAGGGTGACCTCCAGTTCGAGGGGATTCCGGACGAACTCGCGGACGAGGAGGAACTGATAGAACTATATCTGGGACTCTGACACGATGGACGAAAAAGACATTCGTATCCTCAACGCTATTGCGACAGAGCGGACGTCCAGTCCGGACGCCATTCATCAGGCGACGGACATCCCGAAATCCACCGTTCACTATCGGTTGACGAAACTCCGCGAACAGGGTGCCATATCGAACGAGATGACGGACGTTGATCTCGAAGAAATCGGACTCCCAATAACCGTCATATCGGAAGTGATAGCCGAGTTTGAGGAAGGCTATCACCACGAGGTGGGGGAGAAAATCGGTGAAATCGAGGGCGTCAATCAGGTCTACTTCACCATGGGCGATACCGATTTCATCGTCATCAGCAACCTTCCGACGCGTGGGATGGTGGAGGGGCTCATTGAGGAGTTCGAGCGCATCTCAGCAATAAAACGAACCAGTTCGAAGTTCGTCATCACGACGGTCAAATCCGAAGCCAACCCGATCGCTGACTTCGAACTCGACACGCTGCTCGGAATCCTATCCGACTGAGAAGCCGTCGAATCGACAACTACCTCTCTGACTACGTCGTCTCCGGCGCGAGGACCTGATTTTCCAACGGTTCGCCCGTTTCGAGGCGTTCGAGGTTCCCCGCAACGATGTCTGCGAGCCGGTCCCAGTGGAGCGGCGTGTGTCCGCCGGTGTGCGGCGTGATGAGGCAGTTCTCCAAGTCCCATAGCGGATGGTCGGCCGGGAGGGGTTCGGGGTCGGTCACGTCGAGTGCCGCTCCGCGAATCTTGTTCGACCGGAGCGCGGCGACCAGCGCGTCGGTATCGACGATTGGGCCGCGAGCGGTGTTGACGAGAACGGCGTCCGTCGGCATCGTCGCGAGCTCCGACTCCCCGATGAGACCGCGCGTCGCCTCCGTGAGCGGACAGGCAACGACGACGTACCGACTGCGAGAGAGGGCGTCGTGGATGGCGTCCTCGTCGAAGCCGACCACTTCGTCCGTCGGGCCGCCCTTCTCCGGCGTGTACCGAACGCCGATGGTCTCTACCTCGAACCCTTGAAGACGTTGGGTGACCGCCTGTCCGATGGACCCGAGACCGATGACGGTGACAGTGCTCCCGGTGAGTTCCCCGGATTGGAAATGCCGCCACTCGGAGCGCCGCTTGCGTCGCCAGCCCTCGTGCAGACGACGGGAGAAGACGAGCATGTTGCCGACGGCCTGCTCGGCGATGCCGGGCGCGTGGATGCCCCCCGCGTTCGTCACCGCGACGCCGCGTTCGGCGAGTACGTCCATGGGAACGTGATCGGTGCCCGCGAACGTACACGTGAACAGTTCGAGTCGGTCGGCGCGGGCGAGCAGCGCTTCGTCTACGGTGATGCCGGTGACGACCCGGGCATCCGCGACGAGTTCGCGCTCCATCTTCGGCGTCCGAGCGTGAACGACGGTTCGGTCGGGGAGACGTTCGCGCAACGCCTCTGCGTACGATTCCATCGAGAGTCCTTCGGTCCCCTCGCGGAGGACGACGATATCCGGGTTTTCACTCATGTGCACCACCGCGTCTGCTGACGCGAATCGACGGTCGAACGATTGTCAGGCCCCACCTTAGTCCTTTTGTGTAGTCGCTGTCAACGAATTGCGTTTACAATTAAGTGGCTGGGCGTGCCAGTACCACGCATGGCGGAACCAATACGCGACCGACTCGCCGACGTGCGGCGGGAGTTTCATCGGTACCCGGAACCGGCGTGGCGCGAGTTCTACACGACGCATCGACTCGTTGAGGAGATTCGGGAGGTCGGCGTCGACGACCTCGCCGTCGGCACGGAGGCGTACGACAGCGACGACAGGATGGCCGTCCCAGACGCCGAGGACATCGAGGAGTGGTCCGAGCGCGCCCGCGAACGCGGTGCCGACCCGGATCTCCTCGACAGCATGGCGGGGGGAAACACCGGGGTCGTCGCCGTCTTGGATCGAGGGGCCGGGCCGACGGTCGGCTTGCGGGTGGATATCGACGGCCTGTTCATCGAGGAATCGACGGACGGCGACCACGTTCCCGCCGCCGACGGCTTTCGGTCGGAGGGAGATGGGACGATGCACGCCTGCGGTCACGACTCCCACATGACGTGGGGGTTGGCGGCGCTCGAAGCCATCGCGGAGAGCGACTTCGAGGGGACGCTCGTCGTCTTCTTCCAACCCGCCGAGGAGGTGTCGGGTGGCGGCCACCCGATGGCGGAGAGCCGGTTCGCCGACGACCTTGATTACCTCTTTGCCGTCCACGTCGGATTGGACCATCCGACCGGCGAGGTCGTCGCCGGAATCGAGCGCCCGCTCGCCATGTGTCACGTCGACGTGACGTTCGAGGGAACCTCCTCACACGCCGGAAAAGCGCCGCAGGACGGCGATAACGCGATGCAGGCGCTCGGAACCGCCATCCAGAACGCCTACGCGATTCCGCGGCACGAGGACGGGATGACCCGCGTCAACCTCGGATGGGCGGAAGCCGGGACGTCGAGCAACGTCATCGCCGATTTCGCACACGTCGAAGCGGAGGCGCGCGGCGAGACGACCGAACTCATGGAGTACATGCAATCCCGCCTGAACCGGACGCTCGAAACCGCCGCCGAGATGCACGGCTGTGACGTTGACATCGACGTGCGGAGCAAATCCCCGCGCGCGGACAGCGACCCCGAACTCGCCGACGTCGTGGCGAACGTCGCCCGCGACGTCGATGGCGTCGAGTCGGTCCTCCCGGCCGCGGACTTCGGCGCGAGCGAGGACGCCACGTTCCTGATGCGACGGGTACAGGAGAACGGCGGTCTCGCCACGTATCTCATCGTCGGCACCGACCATCCGACGAGCCATCACACGCCGACATTCGACGTCGACGAACGGAGCCTCGAAATCGGCGTCGACGTGCTGGTCGAATCCATCCGTTCCGTCCCGGGGACCGAAGCGTGAACTCCGAACGGACGAACGACGAGGACGTGTACCCGTCCGCCGACGATGTCGTGGGCGTGAACGACGTGAACGCCGCTCGAACGCGTCTCGACGGCGTGATTCACCGGACGCCACTCGACCGCTCGACGACGTTCGCGGAGCGAAGCGGGGCGGCCTCTGTGGGCCTCAAACTGGAGAACATGCAACGAACGGGGTCGTTCAAGAGTCGCGGCGCGTACAACACGATGGCGCAGTTGTCGTCGTCTGAGCGCGAGCGCGGCGTCGTCGCGTCGAGCGCGGGCAATCACGCGCAGGGCGTCGCCTTTGCCGGGGGATTGCTCGGCATCGACACGACCATCGTCGTCCCGAGGTGACTCCCTCCGCGAAGATAGAAGCGACCAGAGAATACGGCGCGGAAGTCCTCGTCGAAGGCGATATCTACGAACGGTCCTACGAGCACGCCCTCGAACTCGCGGACGAGGAGGGGTTGCGATTCGTCCACCCGTTCAACGACGAGGAGATAATCGCGGGACAGGGAACCGTCGGCCTCGAACTGCTCGACCAGTATCCGGAACTGGATTCCCTCCTCGTCTCCATCGGCGGCGGCGGCTTGATTTCGGGAATCGCAACCGTTCTCAAGGCGCACGACCCGGACATCCGTGTCGTCGGCGTGCAACCGGAGGGCGCGTTCCACGCCAAGCCGTCGCTCGAACGCGACGAAATCCACGAACTGTCGGGCGTGGACACCGTGGCTGAGGGTATCGCCGACACTCGACTGCTCGACAAGACCTTCGCCGTCATCCGCGAGCGAGTGGACGACGTGGTGAGCGTCAGCGACCGCGAGATGAGCGTCGCCGTCGCGCTCCTCGCAGAGCGGGCGAAAACGGTCTCGGAAACCGCTGGCGCAGCGCCGCTCGCGGCGCTGCTCTCCGGCGCGGTGGACGTCACGAACGAACACGTCGCGATAATCGTCTCCGGGGGAACGTGAACCTCTCCGACCACGCCGAGCGTACCCGCTCCGGTTTGATGCGACTCGGCCGGTACGCGGAGGCCCGCCTCTCGGTCGCGGACTGGCCGAGCGGACTCGATGCGCTCACTGAAACCCTCGAACGACACGGCGCGGAACTGGAGGAACTGGAGCGGGCGCGCCGAACCGACGCGGACGACCCGAATCGAACGCCGGTGACCATCGGCGTGGCGGGAGGTGGACGGGACCACCTTTCGACGGTGTTCGACGCGCTGGACGACCGGGACGGCATCGCGGTGGAGAACGGTCCGTTGGACGGGTAAAATCGGTCGAAAATCGCTACCGGGCGGCGATTCGACGGCCGGAATTCGGTTCGAACCTTTTAGGCCGGTTTCACGGACGGCGTTCCCGCTGCCTCGATGGCTTCGTTCAGGATGCCGACGCCGAGTTCGATTTCGCGTTCCGTCGAGTCCAGCGGCGGGAGGAGCCGGATTGTCTTCGACCCACAGCCGAGGGTGAGGAGTCCGCGTTTCAGCGCTTCGCGGACGACATCATCGCGTCGGTCCGCCGTGTCGAACTCCACGGCGAGCATCAGCCCTTTGCCGCGCACGTCATCGACGTGTGCCGGTGCGCCATCGCGGAGCAACTCCTTGGCTTGCCTGCCGCGTTTCGTCGCGTTGTCGAGCAGGTCGTACTCCTCGATGGCTTCGAGCGTGAACGCGCCCTGCATCGACGCGAGGAGGTCGCCGCCGCCGAACGTCGACCCCAGACGGTTCTTCTCGGACGGGAAGAGGTCCGACCGCGAGATGGTCGCGCCGGTTCGAAGCGCCTTCGCGCTGGCGATGACGTCGGGTTCGATGGGGTAGTGATCGGACGCCCACATCTCCCCCGTCCGTCCCACGCCGGACTGGATTTCGTCGACGACGAGCGGGATGTCGTACGTCTCACACACGTCGTCGATTTCGGCCATGAATTCGGTGTTCGGGAACCGATAGCCCCCCACTCCCTGAATCGGTTCGATGGTGACGAACGCCACTTCGTCGGGGTTGACGTGGCCGCCTTCCGGTTGGAGCGCGTTCCGTAGCTGTGAGCCGTTCTCGGTGAAAAAGCCACAGTCACAAGCGTCGTCGGTGTCGCCGGACGCCTCGCAGAACGGGACCATCCGAACGCCGCCGATTTCCGGGTAGTGGCGCGTGTACACCTCGTTGGAACGGGTCAGCGAGAGGGTTCCGAGCGTTCGTCCGTGAAAGCTCCCGTCGAACGTGTAGGCGTACTTGGCGGCGGGCTTGTGGTCGTGGGTTATCTTCATCGCGTTCTCCATGGCCTCGGCCCCGGAGTTCGAGAGGAAGACGGTGTCCATGCCGTACTGACTGGAGACATCGACGAGTTTCTCGACGAGGTGGCTCGACGCGGGAAACTCCGCCGTTTCCGGGTCCGGTCCCGCGCCGAAGTACATGTCCTGTCCGGCGACCTTCATCGGTTCGACGAGCGAGAACTCGCGCAGTTTATCCAGAATCTTCTCGTTGTTGTAGCCGAGCGGTGCCGCGCCGATGTGGCAGGTAAAATCGAGTAAGACGTTGCCGTCGACGTCGGTGACGAACGGGCCGTCCGCTTCGCCCGTCACGTCCCAGACGAACTCGTGTGAGAACTCGCTCGGCGCGGAGTGCTCATGATGAAAGTCGATCCACTGCTGTGCGTTCGGACCGGGGAGCGTGGCCACCTCGGGATTCGCCGTGTCCCTATCCATACACAATGTTCGTATATTGCGTTATTAAAACTTGTTGTCGTTGCAGGATTGGACGATGGTTGCCGGTCGAGTAGCCGGTCAGTCGTCGTCTTGCCCGGCCACCTTCGCCCCGTCCGTCGATTCCTCCCGTACCGTCGGCGCGCCGATGAGTTTCGTGCGGTCCTGGAGGAGGATGCCACCGGATTCCTCCTGGAACGTTTTCACGAGCCCGAGCATGGCGAGGAGACAGACGACGGCGAAGGGTGCGCCCGTGATGATGGATGCGGATTGGAGCGCATCGACACCACCGACCACCATGAGAATGGATGCGACCGTCCCCTGAAGCACCGCCCAGAAGATGCGGTTGATAGAGGAGGGGTGTTCCTTTCCGCCGGTTGTTATCATTGACACCGCCAGCGTCGAGGAGTCGGCGGACGTGACGAAGAACGTCGTCACGAGGATGAGGAACGCGGCGAGGAGAAGCGGGCCGATGACCGGAACCGCGTTGAACAGAACGAACCCGGCGACCGACGCATCATATTGACCGATGGGGCCGAGAATTTGTGCGACACCCGTGTTCTGCATCGTGACGGCCGTCCCGCCGACGATAATGAACCACGGGACGGTGGCCATCGACGTCGCTCCGATTCCGGCGAACGCGACTTCGCGGACGCTCCGACCACGCGAGATGCGGGCGATGAACAGCCCAGCGAACGGCGACCACGCCAAGGGCCACAACCAGTAGAAGACAGTCCATTGGTTCACCCACTTGTCGTAGGTGGGTGGTTGGGCCGCTTCCGTGAAGAGGCTCATCCTGAAGAAATCGGTGACGAACCGACCGAACGCCTGTGACCCGAGTTCGAGGATGCGGAACGTTGGACCGAAGATGAGGGTGGCGACCATCACGAGGAAGAACAACACCATGTTGAAGTTCGAGAGCCACCTGATACCCTTGTTGACCCCGAGAACGAGCGAGGTGGTGAAGACCACGGTCATGCCCGTGATGACCAAGATGGTCCCCACGTCGCCGAGTTCGATGCCCCATTGGAAGCTCAGCCCCGTGATGAACTGGCTTCCGACGAACCCCAACGACGTGGCAACGCCGCCCAGCGTTGCGAAAACGGCGAGGATGTCGACGGCCTTCCCTATCGGTCCGTCGACGTTGTCGGCACCGAGTATCGGCGTCAACACCGCCGACACCCTGAGCGGGGCGTCGTAGTTATAGACGAAGTAGCCGATGGCGAGTCCCATCACGGTGAAACACGACCACTGGGTGAGACTCCAGTGGAAGATGGCGTACTGCACCGCGACGGGCATCGCGGCCGCCGACTTGTCAGGTACGTCGTATAGCGGCGGCACGCTCCCGTAGTGCGTGAGCGCCTCCGCCGGACCCCAGAAGACGATGCCCGCCGCGAGTCCGGCCGAATACATCATGGCGAAGTACGAGAGATAGCTGTATTCTGGGTCTTCGTCGCCTAACCGGAGTTTTCCCCACGGGCCGAAGATGAGGAACGCGAGGAAGAGGACGAAGGCCAACATCACGATGAGGAAGTACCAGTTGAAGTACTCCAAAATCCAGAACTGTATTCCCTCGACAAAATCGTACGAGTCGGCCGGATTCAACACGAACGCGGCGACGAAGACGAGCGTGACCGCCGCACCGGCCCCGAAGATGGTCGGTTCGATTTCCTCGCGGAACTCGGCGATTGCACCTTGGTCGTCGGAGTTGCTCATTCGAATCCACCCCCCAGCCGTCGGGCCGACGGCTGTGTTCTCGGCCCGGTATTCGTCGTCTTCGGTTGCCGAACGGTCATTCCGCCGTCCCCGATGGTCAATCCGTCCTTCCCGTAACGGCTGTGTGATTTGTGTCTCATGGGTGATAATTGATGGCAATAGCCATGGTGTATGGTGGCATACATAGCATGCATCGTGAATGACGGTGATAAATATTACGGATATTGATGCTAGCGCATACAGTATATGTTTATAAGAATGAGGTGAGAACGTTATCTGTGTACGACTACAACAGTTATATGATATATGATGGTATAACATGCTTTATGGAAAATGGATGGTGGCCGTTCTACCAGAAGGAATTCGACAACGGGGCCATTCCCGTTCGAAACTCGCGGTGGTGAAGAGCTAATCGGGGTTACTCCCGTGCTCACCGGGGATACGGCCGGCCTTTCCGCCGTTTCGAATCGGGGTCCGAAAACCGCACCTTCGTAACCCTTAATCAGTGTCGTACACAATTTCCGTTTATGAGTGATGAACCATCCGAGCGCGAGGCGAGATACGACCTCGCCTACTCCGCAGATCGGGACCGAGGCATCCTCACGCCGAGCGACAGGGAGTTCCTTATCGGGCGAAAATCCGACTACACGGAGCACTCCAAAAAGCAGAAGCGAAATCGGATTCGCCGTCGCCTCCGGAACGCCATTCTCGACTTTACTCTTCTCTTCGAACACCTCGAAGACCGTGACCGGGAGACGGTCTTCAACCCCGACGACGACGCGAGGGACGCCTACACGCAGGGAATCACCGACATGCTCGCGTTCCTCCATCTCGGGACGATGGGCTACTACACCCCGTTCAAGGACATGCTCGCCCAAGGCGTCAACGAGGCCGAACAGGAACTGGCGGGGTCGGACTACCGCATGGTCACGGTAGATTTCAACGTCGAACCGGTCGGTCAAATAGACGTGGACGAGGTCATCGACAAACTCGAATTCGGCGACTTCGAGGAGATAACCGACGAGGAACTCCGCGCGTTCATCCGCCTCCTCACCGAATCCGACGAGTTCTCCGCCACGTCCATGCGCTCGGAGATGAAAGAACAGATGCACTCGTTCATCGAGAAGGTCAACGCCGCGGCGGAACAGCGCGACCAGCGCGTCGAAGAGCTGAACGACTGACGGTATCGAGTCAGCCGAGGTACGCGATAGCGTCCATTTCGACCCGCACGTCCCCCGGAAGCCGTGCGACTTCGACGCAGACCCGCGCCGGTGGCGTGCCGGGAACCCGTGCGCCGTACGCGTCGTTGACCGCATCGTAGTCGTCGAGGTCGGTCAGATAGACGGTCGTTTTTACAACGTCGTCGAGGCCGTCGCCGCCCGCCTCATCGACGACGGCGGCGATGTTATCCAACACGCGCTCGGTCTGCGTTCGGATGTCACCCTCGATATCGTCACCGGTTTCGGGGTCAACGGGACCGTACCCGGAGACGTACAGCGTGTCGCCCGCGTGGACGCCTTGCGAATACGGGTTCTCGTTGCGCGGTGCCTCGTCCGTGATGATTCGGTCGGTATCACTCATGGTGGTTCGAAATCGTTCGGAGGTTCGAAGAGTCGGTCGAAGGTTCGTTCTACGCGGTCGCCTGCCGTTCCGCGGTCACTTCCCGGACGGCCTCGACGATGACGTCCATCGCGATCTCGGCCAGTTCCTCCGTGAGGACCAGCGGCGGGAGGAGGCGGAGGACGTTGCCGTGGCGTCCGGCCTTCCACACGAGAACGCCCTGTTCGTAGCAGTACTGTTGAATCGCGTCGACGGTTTCACCGTCCGGGTTTCCGTCCACGTCCACGAACTCCGCGCCGACGAACAGCCCTTTTCCACGAACCTCGCCGATACTGCCGGTTTCGGTCGCGGCCTCGTTCAGCCGGCCGCGGACGTACTCGCCGAGGTCGCGGCCGTGCGCCAGCAGGTCGTGGTCTTGAATGTACTCGATGGCGCGCGTTCCGGCCCGCATCGCCACGACGTGCCCGCGGTAGGTGCCCGCGTGGTCGCCCGACCCCCACGTGTCGAGGTCCTCGTGGTACATCGCCCCGGAGAGCGGGAAGCCGACGCCGCCGAGCGCCTTCGCCGTCGTCATCACGTCCGGCGTGACGTCGTACCACTCGCTCGCCCACCACTGACCGGTGCGCCCGAGGCCGCTCTGAATCTCGTCGAAAACGAGCACGACGTCGTTGTCGTCGGCGATTTCCCGAAGCCCGGTGAGGAACCCTTCCGGCGGCGTGATGATGCCGCCTTCGCCCTGAATCGGTTCGACGAAGATACCCGCCGGGTTCGCCAGTCCGCCGTAGGGGTCTTCGAGGATGGCTCGAACCTCTTCGAGCGCGTGGTCGACCGCTTCCTCCGGCGTCTTGTCCTGCCCGAACGGATGGGGATAGGGCGCGTGAACGACGTCCGAGAGGAGGGGCGTGTAATCGCCCTTGAAACCCTTGTTTCCGGTGAGGCTCATCGCGCCGCTGGTCGCGCCGTGGTACGCCCCCCGAAATGCGATGAGGCCGTCGCCGCCCGTGTTGTACTTGGCGAGCTTTATCGCGGCCTCGATGGCATCGCTCCCAGTGGGCCCGCCGAAGACGAACTTGTTGTTGCCCTGAAGCGCCCCGGGCGCGATTTCGTCGAGCTTCTCGATGAGATCGAGGCGCGCTTCGCTCGGAAAGTCCACGGTGTGGACGAGTTTGTCCGCCTGTTCGTGCACCGCATCGAGAACGTACGGGTTGGCGTGTCCCACGTTCAGCACGCCGATGCCAGCGAACATGTCGATGTACGTGTTCCCGTCCGCGTCACGAACCGTCGCACCCTTGCCCGATTCGAAGGCTATCGGAATGTCCTCCGGGTACGAAACCGCGCTGCTGTCGATGTCGCGCTGTTTGTCCAGCAATTCCCGCGTGTTCGGTCCCGGAACGGTTCCGACGTCCGGTGCGTCCTCGAAATGGAGTTCGTCTATCGGTGGACTCGCCGTCATATGGGATACCATGTGAAAGAATTATAAATAAGTTGTCCACGATTTCTATATGCGGCATAAACGAAATTTGAATTCGGAACCCGTACACGGTTTTCGTACTGAGAGGCAATAAAGGCATTCAATTGACATTTACTCGCAGGAATTATCCACTGTAGAAGATGCGCGGGCCGGAGAAACGGCTCCGTTCGTCCACCTACCTCGAGAGCAGAAACGACCGTTCGAGTGACGATTCGACGGGAAAGATGGGATTCGCTATTCGACCCAGATGGTCTTTCGGTTGACGAATTCCTGAATACCGATTTCGGAGAGTTCGCGCCCGTAGCCGGATTCCTTGACACCGCCGAACGGAACCCGCGGGTCGGATTTCACGAGTTGGTTGACGTACACGCAGCCCGCGTCGATTTCGTGGGTGAGTCGTTCGCCGCGCTCCCGGTCTTCCGTCCAGATGCTCGCGCCGAGGCCGAACTCCGTGTCGTTCGCCTTCGTAATCGCGTCCTCCTCGTCGGCGACGCGGTAGACGGATGCCACGGGGCCGAACAGTTCCTCCGCGTCCGCGGGACAGCCCTCCGGAACGTCGGTGAGAATCGTCGGCGGATAGAACGCACCCTCGCGGTCGAGCGGTTCGCCGCCGAGTTCGACGGTCGCGCCCGCGTCCACGCTCTCGGTCACCTGCTCGTGGAGTTCCTCCATCAGGTCCGCGCGGGCCTGCGGGCCGATGTCGGTGTCTTCGTCCATCGGGTCGCCGACCGTCAGCGCGTCGAACTCGTCGATGAGTCGGTCGATGAACTCGTCGTATATCGCGTCGTGGACGATGAAGCGTTTCCCCGCGATACACGACTGGCCGCCGTTCTGATTGCGCGCCCACGCGCCGGTCTCCGCCGCCGCGTCCAAGTCCGCGTCGTCGAGCACGACGAACGGGTCGCTGCCGCCGAGTTCGAGAACGGTCTTTTTGAGGTGCTCCCCGGCCGTCGATGCGATGGCTCGACCCGCGGGGCCGCTCCCGGTGAGGGTCGCCGCCTTCACCCGGTCGTCGGCGAGCAGGTCCTCGACGGACGACGAGGGGAGGAGCAGGGACTGGAAGACGCCTTTGGGATACCCCGCGTCGCGGAATATCTCCTCGATGGCCAGCGCACACCCCGGCACGTTCGAGGCGTGCTTCAGAATCCCGACGTTCCCCGCGGTGAGGTACGGGGCCGCGAAGCGGAACACCTGCCAGAACGGGAAGTTCCACGGCATCACCGCGAGAACGGTCCCCAACGGCTCGTACGACGTTTTCACGGCGGAACCGGCCGGACTCGGGTGGTACTCGTCCGCGAGGTACGCGTCCGCGTGTTCCGCGTAGTGGTTACAGAGCCATTCGCACTTCTCGACCTCCGCTTTCGCTTGCGAGATGGGTTTTCCCATCTCCCGCGTCATTAGCTCAGCGTACTTCTGTTTTCGCTCGCCGAGGATATCAGCAACGTCCGAGAGGAGTTCCTCGCGCTCCCGAAGCGGACGGGTTCGCCACGAATCGAACGCGTCCGTCGCGGTGTCGAGCGCCGCCTTGGCTTCGGTGATGTCCTCATCTTCGTACGTTTCGATCTGGTTGCCGGTTGCGGGATTGATTACGTTCATAGTCCTTTTTCGTTGATGACGTCTACAAATACTGTGTTCGTAGCTGGCATAAAGCTACCGCCGGGACGGGTCGGCGCTAGGGGCCGCCCGTCGGTGCCATCGCGGTCGATACCTGATGGACGAAGATAGTAAACCGTTACACCGATGGAATGCGTTCGAAATATCCCGGATGAAAAAGCGCGGTATTCCGCGTTCGATTACCCGTCGTCGGGTCGCGGGGCGTTTTCGTACTTGACCATCTTCTCGGGTTTGTCGGTAATCGTCTCGTAGATGCGTTGGAGCGTCTCCTCGGCTTTGAGGAGGTTGTGGTCTTCGAGAAATGCACGGCCCTCGTCGGTCAGACCGTAGAATTTCCAGGGATAGCCTTGGCGGCGCTGTGCGTCCGGCAGTGCGACCTCCGTTACGATTCCCACGTCGATCAACTTTTGAACGTGCTTGTAGACGGTTGCCTCGCTGATGCTCGGGTTGAGCTGTTCTAGCTCGTACATCGACGGGAGTTGCCGTGGGTGCTGTAGGATATTCGTGACCAGTGCGAACCGGGTCTGTTGGGTCACGAAGTGGACCAACTCACGGGCCTCCGTGCTCTCACCCGTCCCCAAATCGGTACTCATACTGCAAGCTACGTACCGGCACGACAAGTAGTTTACCCTGGAGTAAATTACTCCAGAGTAAATTCGAATACCTTACTCGGTAAATCACTTCGTAAATATTATGCTGAACACGCGACGTGCGTGTACTATGTCCGATGAAGAGTCGCCGGTTCCGGAGGGTATTCTCACGAGCGCAACTGCTCGACTCGACCGGGAGGAGATTTCGCTGGCCGACAACGAAGAGATCGTCCGGACGCTGGCCGAACTCACACCCGTTTACGAAAACGACCGTTCGTACTTCGTCCTCGGAAACTACGACCGAGAACCGATTCGACGGTTGAACCTCGTCACCGACCGTCTGAATCGTCGGGAGGACGCCTACGCGTTCCGGATGGTCGATATTCGCGGCGAATGGGACAACAGCATCCAGAAATTCTGCCTCATCGCCGACCTCGTTACGTACCTCGTCGGAGTCGCAGAGAAGGACCCGAGCGATTTCCTCGTCGAACAGGGCCTGCTCGTCGGCACCACGGAGTTCTTCTCGAAGAGTCACGTTCTCAAACGGGAGTACGACGACGAAACGCATCCGTTCGGATGGATGCAAGATGGCGTCTTCGACCTCTTCGAAAAAGAGGGACGGTTGTATCGGTGGCGGACGGACGAGGAACTGCTCGAAGCGGCCGAGTCGCTCCCGTGAACGCCCCACGAAATCGGGAACCGACCCGGAATAACGGCGGTGCTCGGTGCGGTGTGATCACAGTCTTTCGTCTCGTTGTTGCTCTCCCGACCTGTAGCCGCTCCCACCACCCACTTCGGTGAAATCGTTCGGAGTGCGTTCCTCGCTGTTTTGTCGCATGGTACCGACCCTCACATTTAATATGGGCCTTTTCGATAGTTCGGACACACTATGGTTAACGATGGTAATCAAAAGCTCCAAAAACAAATCCAGAATAAAGGCAAGAAGCGGATAGGCAAAACAACCGATGGATTCAACTCGTCGACACGACGGACGATGTTGAAGGCGACGGGTGTCGCTGGGGTCGCCGGTCTCGCAGGATGTTTGGGAAGCAGCGGTGGTGGCCCGTCGGGGACGGTGAAGATCGGAGTGCTCGCACCCGAACCGACGAAGAATCCCATCGGTGCGTCCATCGCAGGTGGGGCCAAACTGGCCGAAACGCAACTGAACGAGAACGGTGGTGTGAACGGCGAGGACGTAAAGGTCGTAATCAAGGACACGAAGGAGGATCCGTCGACCGGAAAATCGAAATATCAGGAGCTCACCGTCGGCGAAAGCGTCGATTTCACGACCGGCGTGTTCACCAGCGAGGTTCTCTTAAACATCATGGACTCCATTGCGGAGCAAGAGACCGTTCATATGGGGTCCGGCGCTGCCACGCCGGAGGCGACCACGATGGTCAAAGACGATTATGAAACGTACAAATATTTCTTCCGAACCGGCCCGGTGAATTCACACTATCTCGGCGTGAACATGGTCGATTTCGCAAAATCGAAGTTCGATTCGATGGGGTGGGAGTCCGTGGCCGTGCTCGCGGAGGACTACGCGTGGACCAAACCCGTCACCAAGGTTCTCACGGAACAGCTCTCGGGAACCGGAGTCGACGTTCCGGTCAGCAAACGGTACGCCAGCGGAACCAAGGACTTCTCGCCCATCTACGACGACATCGAGAGTTCCGGTGCCGACGCCGCGTTCGTCGTCATGGCACACACCGGGACGGCCGCTGTCGTCCAGTGGGCAAAACAACAGCGCCCGTTCGAGTTCGGCGGTATCCACGTCCCGATGCAGTTCCCGTCCTACTACGGCTCGGTAAACGGTGCTTGCCGATATGCACTCACACAGAACTCGGCAACTCCGAAATCGAAGATTACGAAGAAGACGGTCCCGTTCTCCGAGAGCTACAAGGAAGCGAACGGGAAGTACCCCGTGTACACGGGATACATCACGTTTGACGCGATCAAGCAATACGCGGCTGCGGTTGAATCCGCCGGTTCGCGGACGGCCAGCGACGTCATCCCCGAAATCGAATCGTCGACGTTCACGGGGACGACGGGCACGCTGAAATACTATGGAAAGAACGAGACGTATCCCCACGACGTGGTGTACGGAAAAGACACCGTGTGGCCGGTCTGGCTCCAGTGGCAAGAAAAGAGCGGAAACGGTGTCCAACAAGCGATCTGGCCGTCCGACGTCGCCACGGGGTCGTACAAGAAACCGCCATGGATGTGATTCGTCGCCATGTCCGGACTACTCAACACCGTCGTCAACGCGACTCTCATCAGCGCGCTCTACGCCCTCGTCGCCATCGGCTTCACGCTTATCTTCGGCGTCGGCGGCGTTCTCAACCTCAGTCACGGTGCGATAATCACCATCGGCGCGTTCATGGCGTACTTCGTCACGGGAGTACTCGGTGCCAACATTTGGGTCGCTACCCTCGCCGCGCTGGTCGTCTCGGGGGCGTTCGCCGCCGTGCTCTACTTCGTGCTGATACGACGCGTGCAACACGACCCCATCACGGTGATGATTCTCACCCTCGTGACGGCCATCGTCGTCGAGGAGGCCGTCAAGGTTCTCGTCGGAACGCAACCACGGGCTATCCCGTCGCTCCTCGGCGGCCATCTCGCGGTGATGGGGGGGATTCAACTGAATCGGGTGTTCGCCTTCGCGCTCTCGTGGGTTGTCATCGGTGCCCTCTTCGTGACCGTGAACTACTCCCGAACGGGCAAGGCGATAATCGCGACCAGCATGTCCACGCGCGGGGCGTCGCTCGTCGGTATCGAAACGAACCGGATGTACCTCTATACGTGGGTAATCGCCGGTGCGCTCGCCGGACTCGCGGGTGTATTCCTCGGGTCGATACAGACCGCCGGGTGGGCGATGGGCAGGGGGCCGCTCGTCCTCTCGTTCTCCATCGTCGTTCTGGGTGGTATCGGCTCCATCCGGGGCAGTCTCATCGGCGCGTACATCATCGGTTTCTTGGAGGTGTTCACGGTTTCGTACGTGGATTCGAGTCTCAGCGGTCTGGCGTCGCTCGTCGTCCTCGTCGTCATCCTGCTCGTGAAACCCGAGGGCCTCTTCGGCCGGGAGTTGGTGGAGTGATACCATGAGTGAAGACGTTCAACGCTCGAACCGATTCGATATGGTTTCATTCGCCCCTCGATACAAACTCGGGGTCGGCGCACTAGTCGTGTTGGCACTCGCACCGTTCTGGCTCCGGGGTCTCCTCGGCGAGGGGCGGGGTCTCCTCGCGGTCGTCAGCGTGACGACGGCGCTCTTTTTCGCCATGTTTGCGATGAGTTGGGACGTCGTTTCGGGCTACACGGGGCAAATCAGCTTCGGCCACGCTCTCTTCTTCGGGGTTGGCGGCTACGGCTCTGCCCTGTTGAACCTCGAACTGGGAGTGCCACCGATTGCGGCGGTACTGTTGGGGACCGTCCTCGCGGCGCTCGCCGGGATACTCGTCGGCGTCCCCGCGCTCCGTCTCGAAGGGCCGTATCTCTCGCTCGTCACGCTCGTTGCACCCCTCATCCTTCTCCAGGTATTCATCGTGTTCAGCGGAACGTTCGGCGGCGAACTCGGACTTCCGAGTCCGGACCCGCTGCTACCGGTATCGGGTTTTACCGGGCAAACCATCGCGGACTTTTACGTTGCATTCGGCATGTTCGTTCTCATCCTCGGTGTCTTGCTCGCTGTCACGCGTTCGGATGCCGGTGCGGTGTTCACCGCCATTCGCGAGGACGAGGACGCGGTGGCGGCCGCCGGAATCAATCCGTCGAAGTTCAAAATATTCGCGTTCGTGCTCTCCGCGGCGGTCGGCGGCCTCGCGGGCGGCGTCTTCGTCCACACCGTCGGGAAACCCCAACCGAGTCAACTGCTCGTGATGAGCGTCAGCGTCGAAGTCATCATCGCGAGCATCATCGGCGGGATGGGTACCATCACGGGCGCTGCCATCGGCGGCCTGTTCTTCAGTCTCTTTCGCGAGTGGCTCTCCGGTGTCACAGCGGTCGTTCCAGTGGCGAACGTTCAGGTCGCGTCCCTGGACCTTCTCCTGTTTTCCCTCGTCACACTCGCCCTCCTGTTCTTCCTCCCCGGCGGCTTCCTTCGATGGGGACTCGAACAGGGACGAAACATCGTGGGCGACGAGCCGAAACCCGTTGCCGACGGCGGAAGAACGCCGCTCGAACGAACGCTCGACGCGTATCAGGACGCGTTCGATGCCATCGGAGGTGCGGACGATGACCGCTGAGTACGCACCCTCGGACGGCATCCTCGTCCTCGAAAACCTTCGCAAGGAGTTCGGCGGCCTCACCGCCGTCGACGACCTCTCCATCGCCGTCGAAGAAGGTGAGATACTGGGATTCATCGGACCGAACGGTGCCGGGAAATCCACCACGTTCAACTGTGTCACCGGGACGTACTCGCCGACCAGCGGGACCGTCTGGTTTCGCGGCGAAGACGTGACCGGTGAACCGGCCTTTGAGATGGTAAAGCGAGGTATGGCGCGTACGTTCCAATCGTTCCGGCCGCTCGAAGACCGGACGGTTCGGGAGAACGTCGCCCTTGCGCTCGCCCCCGACCGAATCTTCTCGCTGTCGGGACTCCGCGGCCAGACGCTCACCCGTGCGTCCGAGATCTGCGCTCGTGTCGGGCTCGGCGACCGAGCCGAACAGTTTCCCGACGAACTTCCGCACGCCGGTCTCCTCCGACTCGAACTCGCGCGAGCGCTCGCGACCGAACCGGACCTCCTCCTCGTGGATGAACCCTTCGCGGGTCTCTCGAGCGGGGAAGTCGCCGACCTGTCCACCCTTCTGCGGTCCCTTCGGGACGAGGGTACGACGCTCGTGGTCGTCGATCACAACATGCGCGGCCTGCTCTCGCTCATCGACCGAGCGGTGGTCATCCAGTTCGGTTCGAAGATCGCCGAGGGAACGCCCGACGAGATCCGCGAGAACGAAACCGTTCAGGAAGCCTATCTCGGGAGGGCAGAGGTGTGAGTGCCCTCGTTTCAGTCGACGACGTTCACGTCTCCTACGGCGAAGTCGCCGCTCTTCGCGGTATCTCCGCGACCGTTGCCGAGGGTGAAATCGTCGGCGTCATCGGACCGAACGGTGCTGGGAAGACCACCCTCGTCGAGACGATTTCCGGCTTCCACGACTACACTGGGAACGTCGGGTATCGCGGACAGGAGGTCGCCGGGACGTCACCGTCCGATCTCGTCGCGGCCGGTCTCGTCCACTGCACCGAGAGTCGTGACCTCTTCGGGTATCTCTCGGTCGAGGACAACCTCGAACTCGGCGCGTATCGTCGTCGGGACGACGTTGCGGGCCGTCTCGAATTCGTCTACGACCTCTTCCCGACGCTCGCCGACCGCTCCGACCAAAACGCACGGACGATGAGCGGCGGCGAACAACAGATGCTCGCTATCGGTCGAGCCCTCATGGGCGACCCCGACGTGCTCATCCTCGACGAACCGACGCTCGGCCTCGCGCCGGTCATTCTCCAAGACATCAGCGCGGGACTCGAGGCAATTCGGAACTCGGGTGTGACCATACTGCTCGCTGAACAGAACGTGACGTTCACGATGAATCACGCTGACCGCGTTTACTTGCTGGAAAACGGCACGATAGAGCGCGAGGGTGACCCCGAAGCGCTCCAGGGAGACGAGTACATTCGAACGGCGTACCTCGGGGAGTAAGCGACGGCCTGCGTCGTGAGGATGACTCATAGTAATCGAATCGGCGCGCATGAGATTCGTAGAACACCCTCCGAGAATCGTACTTACGTGCGTGAATCGGTGGACTCGACGAAGTAACTCGTTTTACTCTGCATGTCGATAGAGGTTTCGAAGAAAACGGTCTCCAAATACGATGACGAGCACCGCACCCACGAGATCGAACAGGAGGTCAAGGAAGATATCGGATCTGCCGTAGGAAACGAGAATGGGTTCGAGACCGAAGCGGTCGGCGACGGCGTGAATCGTATACTCCATGAGTTCCCACAAGGCCCCGAGACCGACGACGACTGCCAGGACGCGCGGACGGGGGTCACGTCCGTTGTGGCGAGCGGTAACGAAGACGAGGCCACCGAGGAGTGTCGCGGAATGCGTGTGAGTGAGATGGTCCCACCACCACACGTCGTCGTACGGTCCGAGCATTCCGACGGTGTGGGTCAGCATCGCGGCGTCCAAATAGACGCGCTGCCACGGTCCGAAGGTGATGTCGTACTCGCGTTCGATGGCATCGGGGAGATACGTCGCTGCGAACGCGACTAGCGCGTTGACGATTGCGCCGGGGTTCCGTCGGCGAAGGCCGACGACGAACGCGGCGAGAATCGCGTACCTAACTCCTCGTTCCGTCTCCCGCGCCACCCGGTGGTGGTTGCTCTCGGCCACGGCTCTCAATCACGAGTGATGAAGGTTGCTTTGCACAAATACTATGTGCTCTGCCGTGCGTTCGCGTCACAGATGGTGGGCGTGGGAAATGCGACCCCACCGATTCCAAGCGCTGGCTACTCGCAATTTTCGCCGTGGCCGGTATCGGTGCAATCGGTACCGGGCGCTTCCCCCTGGATACAGGCGATATCCACGGTCTGTTCGCGCTGGTCGCGTTTCTGTTCTTCAACGTTCTGGCCATCGCGAGATTGCCGTCTCCGTACTCGTTCACGGTCTCATACGTCGCTTTCGAGACCAATGGAAGTATCCTGCTCGGCGTATCTACTCCGCGTGATTTGCATCCCCCGTTTCGAGAACAAGTCGCTGATGGGTCCCGTTCGAGGGCGACCCACCGAAACGAGGGGACATTCACGTGAGTTTCGCGCGCAGCGTCTCAAACTCCTCCTCGTCGATTTCGCCGCGGGCATATCGCTCACGGACCGTCTCCATTGCAGGGTCGGCTAATTCCTCGGGAGCGCGACGAGCCACCAGGTAGTATACGAGTGCAAGCGGAACCGCGACGAAGAGTACCATCCAGAAGAGTCCCCAAAGACCCATCGAACCGGCACCGGCCATCCAGCCATCGCCCCACATATGGCCACCGACCCACATATGTGCACTGCCAATCGCGCCAGTGGCGCGAGCGGCAACGGTTCCGGTCGCGGTGGTGACGAGCGTCGTCGCGATGGCAGTCAGTCTCACGGTTCCAATTTCGATTCGACGTGTATGAGTCATGTGTAGCTCACCTTCACATCTATTCCTACGATGTCTATCGAATTATATTCGAAGCCAGATTACCATCGTTTGAGAACGAGAACGCGACACCGCTGTCAGATGTGACGAATCAGAAACGATGACCGGAACATCGATTATCCGCTTTCCCGTCGCTATTGCTCGATACAGCGTCGCCAGAGCGTTACAGACAGTTCGCTCGCACCGAGCGGATAGCAACCCTCGCGGACCGATACCGGCAGTAGTACCGCGCCGATGACCGAACCGACCGCCACGACGACAACCGAAGTCGAGACGACGCCCGGACCGATGATCGATGTGTCTCACCGTCTGTGACCACGAGGGACGTATTGTGCGATAGAGACAGTGTGGAGAGTTATTTCGTCCGGCTTCACACTGTCTTCAGACGCATCACGGCGATTGACAAACGTTCTCGTCCCTTTCGGGACGGATTACGATGGGTTCGATATGGAACTAAACCTGCCGATTAAACAGACCGCCCTGTCTGTTTTCCCCTTCGACCGGTACAACAGATAAGTCGATGCGGGTCGTCAATGACGGCGGAACCACCACGGCACTGAACTCATCGCCGTGTGGTCTCTTGGGGGGACGAGAGATGAGTCAATCACTTCCGGAAGAATGGTTTATCAGGGATACGCGCGTGAACGCGACGATTGCCTGGGTTCTCGCGGTCGTCTTCGTTGCGATTGCCGTCGTGAGCTTATTGAATATCCTGTTCGTCGAGGCGACGATGGCCGCGATTGCGGCGTTCGTCGCTATTTCACCCGCGGTCGTCTACCGGTCGTGGACCCGAACGGTTCCGTGGCCACTGCTCCTCGTCGCATCGCTCCCGCTCTTTGTTGCAACGGCTCGGCCGGTGTTCCTCGACGATATCGTGACTGGGATTAGCGTTGCGACCCTCGCGATGCTCGTCGTCGTCGCACTCGAACTGACGACGGCGGTCCGAATGACGCCGCAGTTCGCGGTCGTCTTCACCGTCATCGTGACGCTCGCGACTGCCGGGTTCTGGGCCGTCGGGTCGGCGGCCTCGGCGACGTATCTCGGGACGAGGTTCATCGAGACGAACACCGAACTCATGACGATATTCACCGCGACGTTCGTTGCGGGCATCGCCGCTGGTGTGCTCTTCTGGTTGTATTTCCGGCGTCGGCTCGCCGCGAACGTCGAACGACCACGGGAGCGTGGCGCATGAGTTTCCACACTCCCGTCAGCCTCTCGGCGCGCCGGGAGAGTCAGTTGGTTCGACTCCTCCAAGCGGCGATAATCGGCATCTTGGTGGTCGGCCTCTGGCAAGGAACGCCGGTATCGCCGTGAATGCGAGCGTCGGACTCCTCGTCACGTTTCTCCCGGCGTTTTTCGACCGGAACTATAGCATCACGATGGACGGCGGCATCGTCCTCTGGATTACGCTCGCGATGTTCCTGCACGCGCTCGGGACGCTATCGTTGCCCGCGTTGGGTTTCATCAGTCCCTACAAGTCGACGTGGTGGTGGGACCACATGACGCACGCGCTGTCGTCGTCGCTCGTCGCTGGCGTGGCATACGCGGTGACGCGAGCGCTCGAAGAGCACACGGAGTACATATCGATGCCACCGACGTTCATGTTCGTCTATCTGTTGCTGTTCGTGATGGCGTTCGGCGTCATCTGGGAACTCATCGAGTTCTACGTCGCCGTCGTCTCGAACCTCGTCGGCATCGGAAAGGTGCTCACCCAGTACGGGTTGGACGATACGATTCTCGACTTGTTCTACAATACCATCGGTGGACTCCTCGTCGCGGTCTTTGGCACCGCCCATTTGACGGACCTCTCCGACCAACTTCGAGCGAAGTTCGAATCCCCGAATCGATAACGGGTGCTGCTCTCGTCCCGATTCGGTGATACTCGATGGGTATCGTCCTTCCTACGAACCGAGAGGGACAACAGGGACGGACCACACAGTAGCGGATTGCGCGATTCTTCGCCGAACGGCATACGTTCGTTCGAACCTTCCGCACTGACATCCGGTGTCGGCACGTTCGCCTCGAAATCGCCGAGGATGGTCGTCACCATTCGGCGTAGGTGATATACTCGGCGCGTTCGTACTCGACGAGCCACGTTCCAAAGATATCTGTCACGTCTATCCCCTCGTGTCCCCGGATGCGGTCGATCACCGACCGGAAGGCGTCGTCGTCTTCGAAGTACCCTCCGTCGGTCGCTTCCTCGACGACCGCACGTTCGGCATCGGAGAGGTCCGTAAGTTCGAACGAGTGCCGCTCCCGAATCCGGTCGGCGAACGTATCGACGTCAGGTGCGACCTCCGTCACCTCGTATCGGTACTCCGCTTCGGTTACCGTTCGAGTGGCGACTGCAACCCGATATCGATTCTCACCGCGGATGATGATGTCGTACCGTTGCCTCGGAACGAACACCGATTCGTTTCCCACCTCCTCGGCGGTCCCGTAGTGGATACCGATATCGCGTCGCCCTCGGTCGGACGTGTTTTCCTCGGACGGGATGGAATCGAGGCGGTTACGGTCCGCGGCTGGCAGGTCGTCGTATTCTATCGCACCGAGCTCCGGCGTCGAATCGTCCGGGTCGAAATCGATGCGAACATCGTAAACGGTCGTCTCGTCGCTTTCGAGCCGCGTCTCCGAAACCTCGTAGAAGACGTCTCCCATCCGAACGATGTTGGTGGTGTCGAACAGCTCGTACGCCCCGATCCGCGTCGCCGATCCGTTCCCGCGAGCCGACGTGACGAGCGTATATTCTTCGGAATCGGGCTCGGGGGCCATCGAAACTTCGTCTGCGATATCGTTCGCCGTCGCGTCGTCCATATCCAAAACGACGGGTGGATGGCCACATCCAGCGATGAAGACGGAGAGAAGGGCGGTTCCGTTTGCGAGGAACTGGCTGCGTCTCATGCATTCTCTGATAAGTAGTGTTATGAATATTTTCTGATTTGAATTACGATACACTCGCAACACCGGGCCGGTTCGGTGGTCGAAACGGAATCTCGGATTCCCGCCGCTCAGCGGTCGCTTCGTGCGGGCCGCTGGAGGTGCTGCTCGACGCGTTCTACCTTTTCGTCTACATCGAGCGTCTCCTCTCGGAAGTGGTCTATCTTCAACGTCGTCAGCGTCCGTGACGCATCGACGGCCTCCGTCGCCGCCTGGGCCGCGGCGAACACCTCCGACAGTTCGTCGGCCTGAATCGTCGTTTCCATCGGGTGCGTCTCGTACCGAACGTCGAAGTCGTCCAGCGCGTCGATGGCCTTCGCGATTTCCGCGTCGAAATCCGCGGTCGCGTCGTCGAGCGGCGCGACGGTGAGCATTGCCGTGACGGTCATAGTTCGACGTTCGAATCCCCGGGTAATATAATCGAGTGATGGTCGAATCGGACTGGTCCACTGTGATACCCGATTCGCCGTCGATTTCACGGACCGAAACGCTCGGGTGGGAAGCGACAGGGATACACCGTCTGAACCACTGGTGTATGTAGAGATGCTTCGGGAGTTCCTTCGTGACCTCCGTCGCGGCACACTGCTCCCACAGTTACGACGCTTCGTAATCGTCGGAAGCGTCGCCGCGGGCGTGCAGATGGTCCTCCTCTGGATGTTCGTCGATAGAGCCGGTCTCAATTACCTGTTTGGCGCGTTGATAGCCATCGAGATCACGATTCTATTTCAGTATACGCTCAACAATGCGTGGACGTTCCACGCGTCCCGAAACTCCACGACGAGCGACTACCTCACTGGATTGTTCAAAACGAACGTCGTCCGTGGGTCGGCCATCCCGATTCAACTCGGCATCCTCTACGTCCTCGTGAACACGGGGGATATCCTGTATCTCATCGCCAACGCCGTTGCCATCGCTATCAGCGGCATCTATCGGTACGTTCTCGATGCCCGTTGGACGTGGGGATGAACGTGGAGGAAGCGAGTTCCGCATTCGATGACGACTCGGTACCGATTCAGACCGAGCGCGGACCGGTGTGACCCAACAGCTAGCTTGCGTCACGAGAGTGCGGGTGGACGAGAGTGCGGGTGAAACGGACGGCAGGACCGCGGTCGAATCACTATCTCACAAG
The DNA here is from genome assembly GCF_001723155.1 of Haladaptatus sp. W1. Classification (NCBI taxonomy): domain Archaea; kingdom Methanobacteriati; phylum Methanobacteriota; class Halobacteria; order Halobacteriales; family Haladaptataceae; genus Haladaptatus; species Haladaptatus sp. W1. The sequence goes on along the minus strand of NZ_MEIH01000385.1, from coordinate 3,795 downwards.
ACATTTGATATGTGGTACCATCTTTCGCATGTGGGTTACTACAATTAGTTTTTGTGCTACCGAAACGAGTTTTAACCTCCCGTCTGATGATTCAGATGCACTCTCACAACCAGTCACAGTGTTTCCCCGAAGTCAGCTATACGACGCTGCCGCGCTTGGCTGGTTGTGGGAGTTCTGCGGTTCGGACTTCTCCCCAGTAGCAGTCCCACGTTCTCATCCGGAGCCTTAGCTTCCGAAGAGCGGCCGCTTCTGCATGACGATTACGTTCGGATCGACTTCCTCGATCTCTCACTCACGAACTAATCGCGCTACCGTGACTTCGCCATCCATCGATCGATGCTCCCACCGCAAACTCCTCATCCGGCGGGGACGATACGATGAAGCCCGCCGTCGCCATCGGCCCCGCTGCCGAGGACGTACAGTTCCCCCGCGTCGTCACGGCCGAACGAGAATAGTTGCTCTATCTTCCGTCCGCTGTCCCCGGCCACCGTGACGACCCGCGTCGGCCACTGACCGTCCCCGTCGGGTCGCGTCGCGGCGAACAGTCGCCCGCCAGCCTGCAGATCGCCGAAGATGTACGCTTCTTCCATCGCCCGAAGCGCCGACCCGCGGTAGACGTAGCCGCCGATAACCGAGATTCCGCTGACGGAACCGCCCGAGTGGGGATATTCGATGATGGGCGAGACGAGCGGTTCGCCGCCTCGGACGCTGCCGGGCGTCCCGTCGGGGCAGTTATCCGCCTCGTAGCAGTGAGTTCCCTCCTTGACGTTCCACCCGTAGTTGCCTCCCCGTTGAACCAGATTCACTTCCTCGTAGCTGCTCTGTCCGACGTCGCTGACGAAGAACTCGCCGCGGTCGAAGGAAAACCGCCACGGGTTCCGGAACCCCCACGCGTAGTGTTCGTCGAGACCGTCGGTACCGACCAGCGGGTTATCGTCGGGGATACCGTAGCCCTTCCCGTTCGCCCGAGTTTCGACGTCGATACGAAGGATGCTCCCGAGGAGGTTCTCAGTCACGTCCTGTCCGTTGCCGCCATCGACGGCGCCGTACCAGTCGGAGACGTGCCCCGTTCCTTGGTCGCCTCCACCACCGCCGTCGCCCACCGCCACGTAGAGATACCCGTCCGCTCCGAACGTGATGTCCCCGGCGTTGTGGTTGCTCTGTGGCTCCGGAATTTCCAAGACGACGCGTTCCGAGTCGCGCTTCGCCTGGCCGCCGTCTTCGGTCGCCACAAACTCCGAGAGGACAAACGTGTGGCTGTAGTTGGCTGGCGCTCCGGACCGTAGCGGAGCGCTGTATCGAACGAACAAGCGGCGGTTCTCGGCGAAGTTCGGGTGGAGCGCGATTCCCAGCAGTCCCTTCTCTCCCCCGGCTTCGACGGTATCCCGTAGGTCTAGAAACGGTTTCTTTCGGAGGCCGTTCGACCCGTGGAGATGGATGAGACCGGTCTGCTCGGCGACGTAGCGACGGTCGGCGTCGGGTGCGAAGGCGACGTCCAGCGGCGTTTGCATGCCGCTGGCCAGCGTCTGAAGACCGACCGCATTCGGAAGGCTTCCCTTTGTCGTCGCTGTCTCGGATGCGTCGGTCGTGTTCGATTGACCGTCGCGCCCGGGCGGTCGTCCACAGCCGGCCAGTCCGGTCGTCGAACCGGCGAGCACCGCTTTGAGAAACCGTCGCCGCTTCATGTCCGCAGATTCGAGCTCCGATGCAAAAAGAAATCCGGGTAGTTCATCGCTTTCTGTTGTAGACAGGCCATCTTCCTACCGGACGTGAATCGTTTCACTTCCTTCGGGAACATTGCTATCGCTCCAATCGCGGGTCCAATTGCGATTTCCGCGATGGATACGATTCGCTGATTACGAACGGAGACTGTACCGGTATCGGAGAGTACTATCAGAATTCATAATATGCTCAGAATATAGATTAATTATTATGATTTGGGAAATATTAATTAATATTCATCCACATGGTGGAAACGGATGCGAGAAACTAACAATAATAGTAGTGAAGGTCACTCTCGCCGGACGTTTATGAAAGCGACCGGTGCTGCAACTGCCGCGACTACGGTCGGTCTGACCGCACAGGGCGTGGCGGCGGATGAACACACGGTCGGCGCGATGCTGAACGATATGTCCATCGCCGAGAAGGCCGGGCAGATGATCCAGCCCGTGGTCAACAGTCTCGACCCGGAGGCGGATTCGACCTTCCAGGACGTCTCGGAAATCGGAGACCTCATCTCGGAGGTCGCCGCCGGGTCGTTGCTCTCCGGCGGGTCGCTCCCGCCGACGACGGACCCACAGGAACTCGTCGAAAAGGTCGACGCGCTTCAGGAGTACATGATCGACAACTCCCCGCACGGGATTCCGTTCTTCTACGGCGTCGATGCCGTCCACGGGGCCTGTTACCTCGACGGTGCGACCGTGTTCCCGAACCGGCTCAACATGGGTGCGACGCGTGACCCCGAAACCATCGAACGGGCCGAGCGACACACGGCGGCGGTGCTCGAAGCCACCAGTTGTCACGAGACGTTCGCTCCGACTATCGAACTTCAGCGCGACCCGCGCTGGGGGCGGTTTTTCGAGGGAATCAGCGAGGACCCGAAGGTGCTTTCGGACATCTCGGCGGCCCGGACTCGGGCCCTCGAAAGCAACGACCGCGTGACGTCTACGGTCAAACACTTCGCGGGGTACGAAGTCCCCCACAACGGCAACGACCGGGCGGCAGCCAACGTCTCGATGCGCGACCTTCGGGAAACGCTGCTCCCGCCGTTCGAGGTCGCCATCGCGGAAGGCCCCGGAATGGTCATGGTCAACAGCGGTTCCGTGAACGGCATCCCGGCGCACGCCTCGCGGTGGCTGTTGACCGACGTCCTCAGGGAGGAGTACGACTTCGATGGCGTCGTCATCTCCGACTGGAACGACCTCTTCCGCATGATCGACCGCCATCAGTACTTCCCGAACACCGAGGACGGCCGACGGAGTGCGGTCGAGGCCGCTATCGAGGCGGGGTTGGACATGGTAATGCTCGGCGGCGGCGGTCTCACCCCACCCGAGTTCATCGCTCACGTTCAGACCCTCGTCTCCAACGGCGACCTCTCCGAGAAGCGCATCGACCAGTCCGTCAGGCGAATTCTTCAGCTCAAGCGAAGTCTCGGGCTGTTCGAGAACCCGTACGCCGATTCGTCGAATCTCACCTCCCTCGTCGGCAACGACGAGTCGATGGAGGTGGCGACCGACCTCGCCCGCGAGTCGATGGTTCTGCTGAAAAACGACCCGGTGACGGAGGGTGGCCCCTCGGCGCTGCCGCTTTCGGGCACCGAAAACGTCCTCGTCACGGGACCGGGAATCGACCCCGAGACGGGTATCGAGAACCGTATCCTGATGCAGTACGGCGGCTGGACCCTCGGTTGGCAGGGAATCGAAGGCGGCTCGCTCACGGACGGCGGCCCTCGTCCGACCGGTACGACGATGGTAGCGGAACTGGAGAACGCACTCGGCAGGGGCCAACTCACGCACGTCCCGACGAACTTCGACCGCTCGCAATGGTGGTCGATTCCCGAGGACTCGACCAACGAAAACGGTGAGTACGGCTTCACCGACGAGCAGCGCAGTGCCGTCGAGAGTGCCGCTCCTGACGCCGACATCGCCGTCGTCGTCCTCGGCGAAGGTCCACACAACGAAGGATTCGGCGACCGTGACACCCTTCGACTCCCGGAGACGCAGCGGGAAATTCTCCGGACCGTCGTCGAGAACACCAGCGACGACACGACCATCGTCGGAGTGGAGTACGCGGGCA